>NZ_JBFSRM010000007.1:0-61538 GCF_041465805.1 Vibrio sp. 10N.239.311.G01 | reverse complement strand
TTTCGCTGCCGTCATGTTTAAACGTCACTTTACCCGCCGCCAACTGCGCCACCGTGAAGCTGCTCGACGCGACGCCGTTCACTAAGATTGTGCCGTTGCTCGCGTTGCCGACCGTGAAGGTCACGCCTGTGTCTGTATCGTCAACGTCCGTGTAGCCTAAGTCCTCAGCCGTAATGGTGTAGCTGCCTTCTTCATCCACTTCACCCAACAAATCACCTATCAGCACTGGTGCATCGTTCACAGGAGTAATATTAAGCGTAACTTCTGCTTCGTCTTCCCCACCGTTCCCATCGGTCACTTTATATTTAAAAGTTGCCTCCCCGTTATAGTCGGTATCCGGTGTGAATATAATTGTATTGTTTGTGTAGTCGACAAACAGCTCACCATTAGTCGCGGAGGTAATTGAACCCACAACAATTGAGAGCTCATCACCATCAATGTCAGTATCATTCGCTAACAATTCATCAAAAGAAATCGTGATAGACGTGTCTTCAGCAGGAACAAGTTTAGATTGATTAATACCTGTCACTGTAATGTTATCTAACAACGCACCGTAGCTATCTGAAGCTCCAGCGCCTGCAAATGTAAGGTCCGTAACGTCCCCTTGGACTTCGAACTCAGCCGTGATCTTATACCAACCATTTGCGTCAGGTTGCCCTATTTGGACATTAAGTCCGTCGGCACCCGATAGAGATCCATCTGCGTGAACAGTAACTAACGTGTCACCGACTTTAAACGTCATGTCAGAAGATGAATTACCGTCTCGTCGAGGGTTGTAATCAAATTCAACACGCACGCTATCTTGGTCTGACGTATTAATATTTGTTGTGATCGCGGTGTTTTGATGAGCATCAAGCTCAGCGAGGTAGTCACCGTCTGTCGCTTCAGCTATGAGACCGTCACGCTGAATCTCTAGACCATTTGTTGCTTCCCAATCATCTAGTTCGTCGCCAGTTACTACAGTCCAACGACCTGTGTTTGTCATGTTTTCAAAGGACTCAGAGAAGAGCAGCGTCTCACTATGAGTTTCATATGTGTCATCAATCGCTACTGGACCGTCGTTGGTGCCTGTCACGGTAATGGTTAAGGTATTGGTTTGATTGACCGTGCCATCGCTTGCGGTGTAGGTGAACACCACGTCCGCGGTCGCTCCTGTGGCCAACGCTTGAGAATCGCTGCCGTCCGCCACAAAGCTATAGCTGCCATCGGCACGAATGGTCAATGTGCCGTAATCATTGCTGATCAACGTATCGCCACTCTCTGCCACTGCGGTCGCGGTGCCCGTGGTACCGTTCAAAATACCCGTGACGTTCAATGAGTCACCATCGACATCGGAGTCATTGGCCAAAACGCCTTGTTCTGCACTGACCGTTAAGGTCGCGTCTTCATTCACCGCGCCCACATCGGCGGTTAACTGAGGCGCATCGTTGGTGCCTGTCACGGTAATGGTTAAGGTATTGGTTTGGTTGACCGTGCCGTCGCTCGCGGTGTAGGTGAACACCACTTCCGCGGTCGCTCCTGTGGCCAACGCTTGAGAATCGCTGCCGTCCGCCACAAAGCTATAGCTGCCATCGGCACGAATGGTCAATGTGCCGTAATCATTGCTGATCAACGTATCGCCACTCTCTGCCACTGCGGTCGCGGTGCCCGTGGTACCGTTCAAAATACCCGTGACGTTCAATGAGTCACCATCGACATCGGAGTCATTGGCCAAAACGCCTTGTTCTGCACTGACCGTTAAGGTCGCGTCTTCATTCACCGCGCCCACATCGGCGGTTAACTGAGGCGCATCGTTGGTGCCTGTCACGGTAATGGTTAAGGTATTGGTTTGGTTGACCGTGCCGTCGCTCGCGGTGTAGGTGAACACCACTTCCGCGGTCGCTTCTGTTGCCAACGCTTGAGAATCACTGCCGTCCGCCACAAAGCTGTAACTACCGTCAGCACGAATGGTCAATGTGCCGTAATCATTGCTGATCACCGTGTCGCCACTCTCTGCCACGGCGGTCGCGGTGCCCGTGATGCCGTTCAAAATGCCCGTGACGTTCAATGAGTCGCCATCGACATCGGAGTCATTGGATAGTAAACCGTTACCAGCACCAACGGTTAAAGTTGCGTCTTCACCAACCTCGCCGGTATCGACATTGAGTTCGGGCGCGTCGTTTACAGGTGTGATATTTAATGTCACTGTCGCTTGGTCTTCGCCACCATTTCCATCAGTGACTGTATATTGGAATGTGGCCTCACCGTTGTAGTCTTGATCTGGTGTGAATGTGATCGTTTCGTTTACATAGTCAACCGATAATGTGCCATTGACCTCAGACGTTATTGAACCAACAACAATTGAAAGAACATCACCATCGATATCAGTATCATTCGCTAACAACTCTGCGAATGGGATCGTAATAGGCTCATCTTCACGCGTAACGAGCTCAGGTTGGTTGATCCCCGTTACAATAACGTTGTCAATCAAAGCCCCAAGACTATCTGAAGCACCATCTCCTGCAAATGCTAACTCCGTACTATCAGCTTGCACCTCCAGCTCGGCGGTAACACGGTACCAACCATTAGCATCTGGTAGGCTTATTTGAATATCAAGTCCATTAGCACCGGAAAGGGTCCCATCCGCATGTACCGTGACCGAGGTGTCACCGATTTTAAAGACCATATCAGAAGACGAGTTACCATCTTGGCGAGGGTTATAGTCAAATTCAACCCGAATACTATCTTGACCTGAAGTGTCTATAATCGTTGAAATTTCAGTGTTTTTGTGAGCGTCGAGTTCAGCAAGATAGTCACCATGAGTTGCATCAGCAATTAGACCATCACGCTGAACCTCTAGCCCGTTGGTCGCATTCCAGTCGCCAAGATCATCACCAGTCACAACTGTCCATCTGCCAGTGTTTATCATTTGTTCAAATGACTCGGAGAAAAGTAACGTCTCGCTACTTTCGTTGTAACTATCATCAGTTGCTTTTGGTCCATCATTTGTGCCAGTGACCGTAATAGTTAAGGTCGCAGTATCCATCCCCCCCTTACCATCACTTATCGTATAAGTGAACGTTTCAGACACCTGCTCACCAGCTTTTAAGCTATCCGCATTATCAGCAACGTAGTTGTAACTACCGTCTTCGTTAACAATCAGAGTGCCAAAGCTACCGGTTAATCCAGATCCTACAGTTCCAGCTGTGCTATTTGATGCATTTTCAGCACCTGTCCGAATACCAATGACTTCGAGGTTATCGCCATCAATATCGCTATCATTTTTCAGTAACCCTATTGATGCATCTACTGCTAAAGTCGCATCCTCGTTAATAGACCCACTGTCATTGCGAGCGATTGGCCTGTCGTTAGTACCGGTGACAGTAATAGTCGCGGTCGATGTGATCGGCTCGCCACTTTCATCGCTCATGGTGTACATCACCACGACTTGCTCTGTTACACCTACTGGCAGGTGATCAAAATCTTCGCCAGTCGCTTCAAACACAAGTTTGTTATTAACGATAGTCACCAGACCTTTGTCCGAGCTCACACTGTCTAAAGTGAACTTAGCACCATCGTCTAAATCGGTGTCGTTAGCCAATACATCAACGGTTACGGTGCTGTTCTCTTGAACCGCCCCAGAGTCTGCATTGGCAATTGGGAGATCGTTAGTACCGGTGACAGTAATAGTCGCGGTCGATGTGATCGGCTCGCCACTTTCATCGCTCATCGTGTACGTCACCACAACTTGCTCTGTTACACCGGCTGGCAGGTGATCAAAATCTTCGCCAGTCGCTTCAAACACAAGTTTGTTATTAACGATGGTCACCAGACCTTTATCTGAGCTCACATTGTCTAAGGTAAAGGTCGCACCATCATCTAAATCGGTGTCGTTAGCCAATACATCAACGGTTACTGTGCTGTTCTCTTCCACTGCACTAGTGTCGGCGTTTGCGATTGGAAGGTCATTAGTGCCTGTGACTGTGATAATTAACGTTGTTGTATCAGTTGCACCTTGGTCATCAGTTACTGTGACTGGTACTTCAATCTTTAGTTCTTCACCTTCGGATAGATAACCATAAGAAGACGTATCGAATTCATAACTACCGTCTTCGTTTAAAGTTAGACCTTCAACTAAGGTGTCCGTAGTAAACACTAGTGGTTCACCTACAGGTTGATCTACATCCGTAGCATTGATGCTACCGCTAATAACCTGGTCCTCTAATAAGGAACGGTCCTTAGGCTCTGCTACTGGCGCATCATTCACTGGCGTAACATCAATTGTGACAGTTAACGTGTCTGTCAGACCAGTTTCATCCGTCACGATAACTTGGAAGCTATCTGGACCGTTATAGTTTGCATCTGGAGTGTATTGCCAAGAGCCATCTTCATTTAGGGTAAGGCTACCGTTAGAAGGGCCCGATTCAACTGAGAAGGTAAGAAGGTCATTATTTGCATCGGTCGCAGTTAACTGGCCGCTTAACAAAGTATCTTCTGGAACAGATGCACTTAGTGCATCTTCAAGCGCGCTAAAAGAAAGGTCTACAAAGATTGGCTCTTGTTGTACGAAACGGAATTGCTCTAGAAGGCTCAGGCTTTGAGTTCGCGACATGCCCAGCGCTTCAAATCCCGTTGTTATAAATTCGGTTGCTGGGATCGTTTCTTCACCGTCTCGCTCTACAGTCCCACTAGTTGCCAAGCTAGAACCATTTTGACCAGCAGCGGTAGCGAACTCATCTCCTAACTCAGTAGGGTCTTCACCTTCTTCTAATGCGGCAAAAATATTTGCGATATCCTGGTCTAGTTCAACTTCACCGTCTTCAGGTGAAAAACGCTTAACTGATACCTGAGGTTCATTAGGTCCATTTTGAGATTCAAGAGTTACATCTCCAGCCTGTAGAGGCTCTCCCTCTTCGAGTACTCTAACCGTGCCATCAACTGAAATAACAATGCGCTGACCCAATGCAAGAGCACCGGTCAAATTCAATGCTGTAATGTCCATATCAACCCCTAAAAACCATTTTCGCTTGTCACGTCAACTTTGTGACATCTTATTTATAATATTAGCCGAAATATAACATTTAACATCACATAATTCCTAGTTATGAATCGTACATTTAACATACCGAGTGACAAGGTAATGACGCTGATCACATCACACAATAATGAAAGTGCTCACACTATCAATATAAGTTATTGTGTTTGCGAAAAATAACAGAGCTAAAAACGTAAAATTGACGTTCTCAAAATCATCATAAAACGCACAGCAAACTGTTAACAACTTTACAACCATTTACGGTAGCTTCTCGAGCGAACGTTATTTTTTTGGCGGTTCATCTAAATTTCGTATCTAGCACATTAAAAAGCGTAGGTTTAGATGCAGTCCAATTTGGAGAGATGGAAATTGAATTACATTCAAACGACAACATTAGGGTTAGCTATAGCGCTAAGTTTGCCGACAACAGCACAAACCTTAGAGCAAGCCGTTGCGTTTACATTAGAAAGCAACCCTGAAATCAAAAGTGCTTATAACGAATATATCAGTAAGCGTTATCTTAACGACGCTTCTGGTGGTGCTTATCGACCAAGTATAGACTTAGATGGTGGGATTGGTTATGAACATACTGATCTAGCAACCAACCAAGACACTACCGATCTGACTAGAAAAGAAGCAACGATCACCTTGACCCAGTTAATATGGGATGGCGCTAATACATCCAATGATATTGACCGTACTGCGGCTGATGCAGAGTCCGTGCGCTATCAACTACTATCTAACGCGCAAGACATCGCTTTAGAAGTAACAAAGGTTTATCTTGATGCAGTGAAAGCCTATGAAGTGCTTTCTCTTTCGGAAAGTAACTTAGCGACGCACAAAGAGATATATAACGATATTCGTAAGCGCGTGGAATCAGGTATTGGTTCAACCGCAGATATGTCACAAGTTGAAGCTCGTATTGCGAAAGCGCACGGGAATTTGCTTGCTGCTCAAAACAACCTTTTTGATACGCATACTCAGTTTAAAAGACTTGTTGGTCAATCTCCTTTAGGGTTAACTTTCCCTCGCGCAGATGCGGGTGCAATTCCTTATACCGTTGATGGTGCGTTGGCAAAAGCGTTTAACCAGCATCCAGTCATTAAGATTGCACAAGCCGATGTTGACTCAGCGAAGTTCCAATACAAACAATCTAAGAGTACCAACTACCCGACTGTTTCTTTTGAAGCCGCTCAAACTTGGCGTGATGACGCCGGTGGTACAGAAGGCAGCAGCGATGAGTTTTCTGCCATGGTTCGTTTAAGATACAACCTTTACAATGGTGGTTCGGATCAAGACCGCACAGAAAGTGCAGCCTACCAACTCAACAAAGCCAAGGACCTTCGCGAAAGTACTTACCGCAATGTAGAAGAGAGTCTACGTCTATCATGGAGCGCACTTGATTTAACGGTTCAGCAAAAAGAGTTCCTATCTGACCACGTAGACTCGGCATCAGACACGGTAATCTCATATGAGAAACAATACCGTATCGGTAAACGTACCCTTCTCGACTTACTTAACACTGAGAATGAATTATTCGAAGCTCGTAAAGGCTATTTAGATGCTAAGTATGACGAGCAATACGCAAAATATCGCGTAATGAACGCAACTGGTAACCTACTCATCGGTTTACGAGTTGAGATCCCAGAAGAATGGAATGAAAAGGTGGAATATTAATGAAGCTTACCAACACAGTATTATCGCTTTGCTTCATGGTTGTATCTGCCAATGCTTTAGCTGAAAACAACGAAGATGAATTCGAATATCGCGCTCTACCGCCGGTCACTCAAATTTACGATCTTCAAGATGATGACAATGACGGTGTAATAAACGCGCGAGATTTATGTCCCGATACACAAATTGGTGCCGAGATCGATAACGACGGTTGTGGATCATATTTCGAGTCATCGGAAAAGAAAGAGCTGCATATACTCTTCGCTAATAATTCAACGGAAATAAACCCTGTCTTTCTAGGGCAGATACGCCAAATGGCGGCATTTTTAAAGCGCTACGAAAGTACCAGCATTGAATTGCAAGGTTATGCCAGCAAAGTAGGTAACGCGGAACATAACCTAAAGCTTTCGAAAGAACGTGCATCACATGTAAGACGAGCGCTAATTAGCAACGGTATTCAGCCATCTAGAGTCAGCATCGTAGGTCATGGTGATTCTGAATTCAGCAGTGATGACACCCAAATCAATCACGCACTACATCGAAAAGTTGTTGCTTCCGTTGTTGGATTTAAGGGTAATATCAAAGAAGAATGGCACATCTTCACCAAAATTAAAAAGTAGGCGTACCCAGCTTTTACCATACTGAAACGTTATCTTAAGTTAACGTTTCAGTATGGTGATAATTCCTTGAATAGCATATACCTAAGCCGTCTATAATGTTAATCTTGCCACGTTATCAACATAGAGAATTAATCCATGAGCAAACTAACAGCTGATACTCAAGCAAATCTAGAACTTTTCGTTTCTGAAACACAAGAAACTAAACTTGTATGGGGCCTTCGTAACGAAGAAGGTTGGCTAGCATGTGACTCAAGTGAATTCGAAAGCAGCGAAGTGATGCCATTTTGGTCTTCAAAAGAAGATGCTCAGACTCACAACGTTGAAGAGTGGGCTGATTTTGAAGTATTAGAAATCCCACTAGATATCTTTGTAGAAGACTGGCTACTGACTCTTGCTGAAGACGGCGTTCTTGTTGGTACTAACTGGAATGCAACATTAGAAGGCAAAGAACTTGAGCCTTCTGACCTAGCGAAATTATACATCTAATTTCCGATATCGGTCGCACGATTCGCGCGACCGATATACCTCTGATTAGTATCAATAAATTAGAGACCTACCTCGCATAACCACGTAGTCGCACCATTCAAAATTTGAAGCAACATCAAACTAATAATAGAATATCGTGCTTTATCTGATTGATCGTCTCTTGTGAATCACTTCGTTTTTGTTACCTTTCTACTATTCATTAGCTTTTGTTCTTATAGCCAAGTATCAACATCAGATCGTGACCACAATTCACCAGTCTATACCTCCAATCTAAGCTCTACTCCAAATGCTGATTGGAACGCGCTTTATCTCTCTACTTTAAACCACTCTCCTGAGCGCGCATTAAACATGCTGCAAACACGCTACATCGGCTCAACGGTTTATGGAGATAAGCTTTACCTTGCGTCTCTTCTGTATCAATACATGAGCCACCGAGATCAGCCGTTCTACGGAATCGCTTCAAACGACAATGACTACCAAGCGATAGAAACAGCGTTTATTTCTGCTCTGAGGAAAGACGGCAAAGGCCAATATGAACAAGCACAACAAGGCTTTCTAACACTTTTGGCGAAAATGCAATCTCGCAGTGATTTAACTGGTAAAGCCTTACTAAAGTACCAGCTATGCCGATCGCTTAACGAGCAAGCTAAATACCATCAAGCGAACTATTACTGCTCTGCCCTTCAGTCAGATTTACATGACATCGCTGACCCTGTATTACCAAAATTCGGGACTTATCGAGTCATCGCGAACAATCATCATTTCCGCAGTGACTATCAAGCTGCACTAGACACCTACCTATCACTAATAAACGTGTTTCCACAAGGGCATGATATTTCAGGGGTTTACAACGATGTGGGTAACTTGCTCAAAGAATTAAAGCAATATGAAAAATCGGCGGAGTATCTAGAGCAAGCTCTCATTCTCAGAGTAAACGCTTCAGATTTAATGAAAGCACAAGTGCATCACAGCCTTGCGGATCTCTACCTTAACCAAGAGCAAAGTGAACTAGCAATTCACCACTTTCAGACAGCAAGAACACTGCTGAGCTCAACGTCGCATAGCTACGGTATTGCACTCACAAGTCTTGGCTTAGGAAAAGCGTACACTCAAACGAAAAACTATGATGTGGCGAGAACCTACCTAATTGAGTCTCTTTCAGCTTCGAGCGAACTGAGCAATGATGTCATTCGCATCAATGCTTACTTGGCGATCAGCGATATGTTCGAAGAACAGAAACTGCCAACGGAAGCACTCAACTATGCTCAACAAGCGCTAGAAATAGCAGAACAAGTCACAAGGCATAAATACATCGCGCAGTCACTTCTGCAGCTTTCTGATATTCATCAATCACTCGGCGATTACCAACAAGCTTTCTATTTCTACCAGCGATACTCGTCAATGCAAATGGAAGCTAGAGACATCGATAATCGACTCGCACTCGAAGCGCTCGGCCTGACGCACGCCAAATATGAGCAGGAACTGGAAAGCTCTTTCCTGACACATCAGACGAAACTCGACCGCGTTCAAATTGAAAAAATGGAACATCAAAGATGGATGTACAACATCGTTGTTATTCTGTTGCTTTGCGCTGCAAGCTTCACGGTATTGATAAACAAAACGGTTCGCGCAAAAGCAGCAATTGATGGCTTAACGAAAGCATATAGCCGAACTGAGATAATTCGAAGAATCAAAAGAGTGAAACGCTGTAAAGGGACGGACAAACAGCATGTGCTCGTGCTGCTCGATCTAGATAAGTTTAAGAAGATTAATGATGAGTATGGGCACCCTACTGGTGATCGGGCACTGGTCCATATTAGTGATCAAATTAGAAAACACTTAGTGAATGGTGAATTGTTTGGTCGCTTAGGGGGTGAAGAATTTGTCATCATGTTAACCGATACCCCACCAGCAGAGGTACGAGAACGCGTTGAAGAGTTGCACTACGCCATTTCAAGCACTGTCTTTTTATCAGAAAGCAAAAAGTCACTTAATGTGACCGCGAGTTTTGCTTATCTAGCAACCTCAAACGCATTAAGTGACTTTGATGACTTGTATTCAGTGCTCGACCAAGCACTCTATCAAGCCAAAAGCAACGGCCGAAACTGCATTATTGATGCATATAACGAACCGATTGATTTACCTGAAATTATTTATTCTCAGCCTGTTTGCGAACCAACTCAGCCATGATGCTTTCGCGATCACCGAGGTAATCGTTAAGGCCAACTTTACGCAGTTCACATGCCGGACAATCGCCACAGCCATCACCAACAATGCCGTTGTAACAAGTCAGTGTTTTGTTTCTAACAAGTTCAAGTGCTGAGTACTGGTCTGCTAGCGCCCATGTCTCAGCCTTGTTTAACCACATTAGCGGTGTTTTGATATCAAGCTGCTTGTCCATACCTTGTACAAGTGCAGAGTTCATCGCCTTCACAAAGTCATTACGACAATCAGGGTAACCAGAAAAGTCTGTTTCACACACACCTGTAATCACGGTTTCAGCACCGATTTGGTAAGCGTAAATACCCGCTAGAGTCAGAAATAGAATATTACGACCAGGAACGAATGAATTCGGCAGCCCATTCTCTTGCAGCTCATGAGACACAGGAATATCGTCACGAGTCAAAGAGCTGATAGCCAGTTCATTCAACAGAGTCACATCCATCACTTTGTGCGCTTTCACACCAAGCTCTTTCGACAATGACTCAGCAACTTCAATCTCGAGTCTATGGCGCTGACCATAATCAAACGTAATCGCATGAACTTCATCATACTCTTTTAATGCTTGAACAAGACACGTTGTTGAGTCTTGACCACCACTGAATACTACCACTGCTTTTTTCATCTTAAATCCTTACGAGAACCTTCTACTAGCGACTTATCTTGCCCAGTAAAAATACAACCTATGCGATGCTCAAATATTTGTGAGTTTGTATTGATAAGCGCCAATTGCGCTCAATGCAGGTATCAATACAAAGCTGAGTAGCGCGGTCTTTTTGGCTGATTGGTTGCAGAGCGATAACAGTGTCGTTAGGAACTGCTGCTCGCTCCAATAAACCGTCAAGTTGTTCGATGTCTTTGCTTGTACCTACTGGATGCTTAATTTCGTTAGCACGTTGCAAGGCGCTATCTAAGATTTCCAGTTTCGCTTTCATCGCCACTTTCGGTGACACCGTAACCCAAGTGTCCGGTGTGGCTTTAACTTCTGATGTTCCGCTAGTCTCAATCTGACAGCGACAACCGTGCTGCTCAAACGCTTCAGTAAGAGGAACAAGATCATAAATGCATGGCTCACCACCAGTAATCACAATGTGCTTAGCAGTGTAACCTTGCTTGATATATTCATTCACGATTCCTTGAGCATCGATTGCTGACCAAGTAGGTGAATCTTCTGCCTTAACCATAATATCGCCAAGGCTGGTTTCCTCTTCTGGCAACGCTTCCCAGGTCTGCTTGGTATCACACCAAGAACAGCCCACTGGGCAAATTTGCAGACGAACAAAAACAGCGGGAACGCCAGTAAACACGCCCTCACCCTGAATGGTTTCAAACATTTCATTAATCTTGTACAACTTTCCCTCAGCTCAATCATTTGATGAAATTAATCAACCGCAGACCTTAAAGCACTTCCCCCTTTTGGTCAAACAAATGAGTACTGATAAATGAGTTGATCAAAGCCCTAGCCTGAACTTTCAAGTTCCCTTATCCTTTCGCCCATAGATTTCGTTAGCTTTTAATTTTTTAGTAAGGAACAACATGTACAAACTGATTGCTCTTGATATGGATGGCACACTACTCAACAGTGAAAAAGTGATTTCTCAAGAGAACAAAGACGCAATCGCCAAAGCACGAGCTGCAGGTGTGAAAGTAGTTCTCGCTTCTGGTCGCCCTTTAGAAGGCATGCAAAGCAAATTAGATGAGCTTTCGATTGACGGCGAAGATGACTTTGTACTCTTCTACAACGGCTCTATGGTTCAGAACGTATCGACAAAAGAGATCATTCACAGTGAGATCAGCAACGGCAAAGCCGCAAAAGAGATTGCTGCCCTCGCTCAACAGCTTGGTGGTTATGTCCATGCTTTCAGCAAGATCCACGGCTTAATCACACCTGAGAACAATGAGTACACTGGTATTGAAGCGCGTATTAATTGCTTAGATATAACCGAGTTCGACTTTTCTCAACTAGAAGATGACCACGAAATCATCAAAACTATGATTGTCGCTGAACCAAGCAAGCTGACTGAAATCATCGGTAAGTTGCCACAAGAGCTTAAGACTCAGTTTACTATCGTACAAAGTGCACCATTCTTCTTAGAGTTCCTAAACCCGAAATCAAACAAGGGTGTCGGTATTGAAGCGATAGCGAAACACTTAGGCATTAAAGCGGAAGAAGTCATCTGCATGGGTGATGCTGAAAACGATCACCATATGCTTGAATACGCAGGCCTTGGCATTGCAATGGAAAACGCAATGGAAGAAACCAAGAAACTGGCGGATCACATCACAGCTAGCAACGACGACCATGGTGTAGCGGTCGCGATTGAGAAGTTTATCTTCAACTCATAAACGCTCAACAGGTTCTAATAAGAATTACTTTTTGCTTGTTTCAGAAATGACAAAGGCTGTGCACTGCACAGCCTTTTTGATTTTGTGTTAGTCGAGTCGCTTACTCTCTTTTCCATGGCAGACGAAATGCCACCACACCAAACAGAATCAAGATTGGGAAACGTAACGTTTCAACAATAAATGAAGCAATACCGCTGAAAGAGACAAAGCTTCCAGCCCAGCTAATCAGCAGATTTCCCGCTAACAACATCGCCATCACTCCAAGAACGATCTTGAATGAGAACTGCCCAACCAAAGGTTTCGAGTCTGTTAACGTCACTAGGCATGCAATCGTCATCAAAATCGCCACCCAGAATGAAAATGTTGGCAGTGGCCATATCACCGTCAGAACAATCGACAGTAAGCACAATGCCCACCAAACACCTTTAGAACTCAATAAGGCGCTAATATCAACATCCGGTTTCGCGTCTAATCTCACGATATGCCACGTCGTTAAAGCGCCTAATACGCCACCCATTAATACATCACTAAAAAACGCACTACCTGAATAAGACTTAAATAGCATGATCCACAGCAGGCCAGCGAGCACTACCAGAATGGCTTTTTGCTCCAAGAGGCGCTTTAGTTTCCAAAAGACTAACAAGGTTAAACTGACCCACAAGGCAGCCAACAGACTTGGAAAACTATACCCACTGCTCATCACCAGTTTCAATGTTGGCAAGTAAGCGTGTGGACGTGGAAAACCAAAACCTTGGTGCGCGATTAAAGTAAGTAGTGTCACCGAGATCAAAGTGAAGCCAAACTTCAACGCGAAGTTACGGCCAAAGTACCAAGCAATTAACGGCAATATCACAATGAAGACCCATGGCTTGGCCAACAAGTCAGTCAAAAGCACAGTATTAGCAAATACGCTTGGCATCTTATCGAACGTGTTTTGAAGTGACACAATCCAATTTAATTCAACTTGATGGACTTTGGGTGCCGCGCCCACCAGCTCAGTCACATACGTCACCGGTTGATCTGTCGCAGATAAAAACAGCTCGTTAATCTCAGACCACTGTTCTGGGTAGCGGTATTGGTGATCTTGCAATTCAGTAGGAGGAAGTAACATCGCTCGGCTGACTTCCACGCCATAATGAGGAGCAAACCAAATCGGCAGCTCAAAGCCACCTAACTCATTTCGAGCCTTGTAACTGATCACTTCAGAGTCAGAAATACAATCAAACACGACGGCACTGTCGGTATAACCTAGCACATCACCGACCGTTACCGACAAACCAGCCTCTTCCCACGTTTCACGTTGCGCCGCGACGGCTGGCGGCTCACCTGAAACAACAGTGCCTCCCGGTAGAGACAATTGACCGGTGATCAACTCATCAACCAACACGATTTGGTTATCAGCACGTACTACACACAAGGCGCCCGCGATATGATCGGGCAAAGTGTCGTTTGCCCAAGCGGAAGTAGTACTCAAAAGAGACAGTATGAAAACTAATAAATATCGAATAACCAACGAGTTTACCTAAAAAATAATAGAAGAATATTGAAGACTGCTGTTGCAGTTGAACTATTGTAATCAAAGCCACACAAAATCGCTGTCTACGTTTTGTGCAAAGCCTTCCTCATCCATTGAATGTGAGGTGTGAACCCCATTTTTTGATAGAAGTCCTTGGCAGGCGAGTTAAAGTCCCAAACTTCTACAAAGACTTGTTCAACCCCATAATCATCAAAAGTACTTTCAACTTTGTTAAACAACTTTTCAGCAATCGATTCTTTTCGATAATCAGGCAAGACAAACAGTTCATCGACACTTCCCATCGGCACTGGTTTGCTGACCGTTGAGATAAGCTCACAAAAATGCCCAGAGATAAAGCCAACAATGAGCTCTCCTTTTAATGCCACATAAACCAAACATTCAGGGTCATCCAAGTATCGTGCAATGCTTTTTTCCTGCTCAATCTCTTCTGCCGTTTTAAAGTGCTCTGGGCTAGCAAGGTGGTGGTGATGGTGGAGATCGAACATTAACTCGTTAAGTTGTTCTAAATCCGCGTGCTTTGCGGCCCTTAAGGTGACATTCATGACTATTGCGCTTCTCAAACCAAATTAATATCTAAACTGAGTCTAGTTTACTTGGCGTGAGTATCTATACAAGTTATTGAATTAATTCATTGTTTGAAGTGTGTATTTTAGATACAAAAACGGCCACATTACGTGGCCATTCTGTTTGAATGATTTTGAATTAAACGAATATCGAAGCTATGGTTTTTGCTGTGGCTTTTGCTGTAGCTTCAGCTTTATGCACCGTTATCTTCTTTCTCTTCTTTGAGATCAGCAAGCTGTTGTTCCAGTTCAATAAGCTTAATTTCCGCCTCTACTTCCGCAACTCGCTTTTCTGCATCAGTGCGATTGTCTTGCGCTAGACCATCAGCAGTAACTTGGGTTCGTTGTGCGTTTCTTGCATCGTCCGTATCTTTCATTGAACCCGCAACACCACCGGTCACACCACCTAATGCAGCGCCCTTCACGGCTAAACTCGCATCTCCAGTTAGAGCGCCTGCTGTTGCTCCTAGTAAAGCACCACCTACAGCACCACGATTACGTGCAGCATTCTCATTTTCGTTATCCATTGCTGGTGATGCGCAACCAGAAAGAGTCACAATCAGTGTCGCTAAAATAAAAGGTTTAGTGAATTTCATAGGAGTCTCGCTTAGTTCTTCGTTTGGAGTAGAGCCATCTTAAGCAGAACCGTTAATGAGATAAATAAAGCCACGTTTAGACGATACATCATGTTCAGCTATGTATTATTCAGCCATCACATAACTGATTAATGATATATAGCTTTGAGCTCGCTTTATCCTCACCAACAAAAAGGCGACCAATAAGGTCGCCTCAATCGCGCTTTCTCAATAAATTTTGTCTTTCACATGTCGCTCTTAGCCTTTGGACCAAAAGTTTTGCATGTTTTCTGCGCTAGGTGGTGGCCTAACACCGCAATCTCGATAATGATTTTTATCGCCGATCCCCAGTATCTTGCCATTTTCGTCATCAATCATAGCGGCAACTTTAACACCGTCTCCCACATGACGAGTTAGCACTACAATTTCACCGGCTCTTTCAGATCTTACTGCGCCTAGGATTTGATATTCGTAGCGGCCTTTCCTTGAATTAACAATCATCTTCGAGTTAATAGGGTCGGCTTCATATCCCACACCAATATCAAAAACCGCTTGATAGAGATCGACGCCAGTCTTGGATACACATTTAAATACCTTAGGATGACTCAAAGGCTCTAACAACACTCTACTCGCTTCATCCTTTGAAATACTGGCACTAGCAGCACCACTGACCAATAAAGCAATCAACAAAAAGTAAGCTCGCATAAAAAGACCTCAATATGTGGGAATCATAATGAGGTCATAGTAAACGCAATGGATAAGCGGATGAATAAACTGGCGTTTAGGTAAACCATCACGCTGGCTTATGTATAAATCAACAAGCCGAAGGGAGATTACCTAAACTGCGACTTCTATTTGCCGAGCTTTTCAGCAATTTCAGTTAAGCTGGTAGGATCGTCAATCGTCGAAGGCACCACATATTGCTCGCCTTCTGCGATTTGTCGGATGGTTCTGCGTAAGATCTTGCCTGAGCGGGTCTTAGGTAGTCTCTCAACAACCAAGGCTTGCTTAAAACAGGCTACAGCGCCGATCTCATTACGAACCTTACCTACAAGTTCAGCTTGTAACTCTGTGCCATCCACTTTTACGCCATCTTTCAACACAACTAAACCAAGAGGTAGCTGCCCTTTTAAGTCATCGTGAATCCCGACTACCGCGCATTCTGCAATGGCTGGGTGACCACCCACGATCTCTTCCATTTCTCCTGTCGACAGGCGATGCCCCGCTACGTTTATCACATCATCAATACGGCCCATGATAAATAGATACCCATCTTCATCGAGATAGCCGCCATCACCCGAAACGTAATAGCCTGGGAATTGGCTCAGATAGCCAGATTCAAATCGATCATGATTACGCCAAACCGTTGGCAGACAACCGGGTGGTAACGGGCGTTTAAGAGCCACAAAACCTTGTTGATTAGGCTGAGCGACTTCACCGAGTTCATTGAGAATCTCCACTTGGTAACCCGGAACAGGTTTAGTGGAGGAACCCGCTTTCACTGGTAAAGGTTCTAACCCTGTTGGATTTGCAGAAATGGCCCAACCCGTTTCTGTTTGCCACCAATGATCGATAACCGGCTTATCGGTATGAGATTCAACCCAATCCAATGTTGGTGGGTCTAAACGCTCGCCAGCCATGAAAATCGACTTGAGTGATGATAAGTCATACTTGGTCAGTAACTCGCCTTCAGGATCTTCTTTCTTAATGGCTCTAAATGCCGTTGGAGCAGAAAACAATACATCGACGTTGTATTCTTCACACACACGCCAGAATGCGCCGGGATCTGGCGTTCGTACTGGTTTGCCTTCAAACAAAATGGTCGTACAGCCATGAATCAATGGCGCATACACAATATAGGAATGCCCCACTACCCAGCCGACATCAGAAGCCGCCCAAAACACACCATCTTGCGGCATATCGTAGATAGTGCTCATCGAGTATTTCATCGCGACCGCGTGACCACCATTGTCACGAACCACACCTTTTGGCTTACCCGTCGTTCCTGATGTATACAAGATATATAGTGGGTCAGTTGCCAGAACAGGCACGCATACGTGAGGCAAAGCATCGTTAACCGCTTGTTGCCAAAGTACATCGCGTTCATTGTTCAATTCGGCTAGAGACTGCTCTCTTTGGAATACCACCACTTTCTCGGGTTTCCAGCGACTGTCCATGATCGCTCGATCAACCATCGGCTTATATGGCAGGACTTTGTTTATCTCAACACCACAAGATGCAGTAATCAACACCTTGGGCTCGGCATCCTCAATTCGAACGGCAAGCTCATGAGGAGCAAACCCACCAAACACCACCGAATGCACCGCACCGAGTCGAGCGCAAGCCAGCATGGCCATTGCCGCTTCAGGAATCATCGGCATATAGATCACCACACGATCACCTTTGGTCACGCCTTGCGTGGCTAACATACCAGCGACTTTAGCCACTTGGTTACGTAACTGGTTGTAAGTGTACGAGGATTGAGTTCCTGTAACTGGAGAGTCGTAAATCAGCGCGGTATTGTCACCTCGCCCATTTTCACAATGATAATCCAGCGCCAGCCAGCAGGTGTTCATCACCCCATCAGGAAACCAACGCTCAATACCGTTATCGTCAGTTTGTAATATCGTTTTTGGTGGTTCAAACCAATCTATCGCTTGTGCTTGTGTTTCCCAGAACGAATTGGGGTCTTCCCTAGCCCATTGATACTCGGTGATATAATCGGTTTTTCTGTTCATTCGATTCGTAGCAGACATAGTGCCTCCTCCATGATTTATCCATTAGTCCAAGCGCCTAGCTTTTGGCAGTGTCACTTGGGTGCACTCTTTTCTCAGCGTTGTGTTCGTGAACATTTGACCGTTCACGACAATCGCTTTACTTAGGAAAAGGCACACGAATGGCACCTTCCATGATCACTCGGGCACTACGACTCATAATCGCCCTCTCTATTTTCCACCCACTTTCGGTCTCTAGTGCTTTAGCACCTACCTTCAAGGTTCCTGACGGGTGTCCAAAGGTCACGAAATCACGACTTCCCTCACCGGCTGCCAAGTTCACTAAGGTGCCTGGTACACTTGCAGCTGAAGCAATGGCGACCGCAGCCGTACCCATCATGGCGTGATGAAGTTGCCCCATAGACAAAGCACGTACTAGAAGGTCGGTATCTTCGGCAGCAACCGATTTTCCACTGGAAGCTTGGTACGCTTGAGGCTTAGCAACAAACGTGACTTTAGGAGTGTGTTGGCGTGATTCAGCTTGTTCTAGGGAATCAATAAGTCCCATCGCAACCGCACCATGTGCTCGGATGGATTCAAACAGAGCCAAGGCTTTTGAATCACTGTTAATATCCGATTGAAGCTCTGTACCTTGGTAACCAACCGATTCAGCATCAACAAAAATGGTGGGTATCCCAGCATTAATGTATGTCGCTTTGATGCAACCCAGGTCTGGAACATCTAAAAAATCGACAACATTCCCTGTTGGGAACATAGAGCCACTCGCATCGGCTGGATCTAGGAAATCGACTTGGATCTCCGCGGCGGGGAAAGTCACACCATCGAGCTCAAAGTCACCCAACTCTTGGACTTCCCCATCAGCAATAGGTACATGAACAATAATGGTTTTATCTATGTTCACTTGCCATACTCGTACCTCGACCACACCGTTTTCTGGAATGCGACTCGAGTCGACGAGGCCACTATGAATAGCAAATGGGCCCACTGCAGCAGACAAATTGCCGCAGTTACCGCTCCAATCGACAAACGGCTTGTCAATTGCTACTTGACCGAATAGGTAATCAACATCGTGATCGGCTTTACTGCTTTTCGAAACAATAACGGTTTTACTGGTGCTGGATGTTGCGCCACCCATGCCATCGGTTTGTTTGCCATAAGGATCTGGACTACCAATCACGCGCAGAAGTAATGCGTCTCGTGCTTCTCCGGCGACTTGCGCAGCTTCAGGTAAGTCACTTAGGTTGAAGAAGACGCCTTTGCTTGTTCCGCCCCGCATGTAGGTAGCAGGTACTTTTATCTGTTTGATGTTCATAACCAGCTCCTACTGTGCGAGAAAGTCTTTAGCAAAACGCTGCAACACACCACCAGCGCTGTACACATTCACTTCATCTGCGGTATCTAAACGGCAAGTGACTGGTACATCGAGTTTTTGACCGGTCTTGCGAGTGATCACTAGAGCCAAATCGGAACCGGCTTCAATATCACCGTAAACATCGTAAAGCTCTGTTCCATCCAACTCTAAAGTGTTGCGATTTGTGCCCACTTTGAATTGCAAAGGCAGTACACCCATGCCAACCAAGTTGGTTCTGTGAATTCTTTCAAATCCTTCAGCCACAATCACTTCAACACCCGCTAAACGCACACCTTTTGCAGCCCAGTCACGTGATGAACCTTGTCCATAATCCGCACCCGCCACGACAATCAAAGGCTGTTTACGGTTCATGTAGGTTTCAATCGCTTCCCACATTCGCGTAACTTGACCTTCAGGTTCAACTCTTGCTAATGAACCTTGCACGACTTCTCCAGCGTCCTTCACCATTTCGTTAAACAGCTTAGGGTTGGCGAATGTTGCTCGTTGCGCGGTTAAGTGATCACCTCGATGGGTCGCGTAAGAGTTAAAATCCTCTTCCGGCACTTCCATTTTGGTGAGGTATTCCCCCGCAGCGCTCGAAGCGAGAATCGCATTTGAAGGGGATAAGTGATCTGTGGTGATGTTGTCACCCAGAATCGCTAAAGGTCTCATACCAGATAGGCTTCGTTCTCCCGCAAGAGCACCTTCCCAATAAGGTGGTCTGCGAATATAAGTACTTTGAGGTCGCCAGTCATAAAGCGGTTCAGTCGTCACCTGTTCCTCGTCTGGCTGGAACATTTTCACGTAGATTTGTTGGAATTGCTGAGGCTTAACATGTTCACCTACAACGGCATCGATCTCAGCATCACTTGGCCACAAATCACTTAAGTAGATTGGCTTTCCATTGTTGTCCGTACCTAAGCTATCTTTCTCAATATCAAAGCGTATTGTGCCCGCTAAGGCATAAGCAACAACCAATGGCGGTGACGCTAAAAACGCTTGTTTAGCATAAGGATGAATTCGACCATCGAAATTTCGGTTCCCTGACAAAACAGCGGTTGAATACAGGTCGCGGTCGATGATCTCTTGTTGGATTTTAGGATCTAACGCCCCGCTCATCCCGTTACATGTCGTACACGCATAACCGACGATACCGAAGCCTAGTTTTTCCAGTTCAGGCAACAAACCGGCGGACTCAAGATAAAGCTTGGCAACTTTTGAGCCTGGCGCGAATGACGTTTTTACCCATGGCTTACGAACTAATCCAAGCTGATTGGCCTTCTTCGCAACCAATGCTGCGGCGACGACATTTCTTGGGTTACTGGTATTGGTACAAGAAGTAATCGCCGCAATGATCACGGCACCATCTGGCATTTGTTCATCAGAATATTGTTCAGCGTGTTGCTCTTTCCAAGAAGCTTGGCTAATACCTTGCTGGGCAAGTTCGCGGGTAGGCAAACGGCGATGAGGATTCGAAGGTCCCGCAAGATTTCGCTCAACTTTAGACAAATCAAACTCAAGCACACGTTCGTATTGAGCAGAGTCTAGATCGTCAGCCCATAGCCCTGTTTTCTTGGCGTAGCGTTCGACTAGTTCAACCTGCTCAGGCTCTCGACCAGTGAGTTTCAGGTATTGAATGGTCTGTTCATCGATGTAGAACATACCCGCTGTCGCACCATATTCTGGTGTCATGTTAGATATTGTTGCCCGGTCACCAATGGTCAGTGCACGTGCGCCTTCGCCAAAGAATTCCAAGTAGCTTGAGACAACCCTTTCATTGCGAAGAAACTCTGTAATCGCAAGCACGATATCCGTTGCGGTTATCCCTTCTTGTCTTTGACCCGTTAACTTCACGCCCACGATGTCCGGTAAGCGCATCATCGACGGACGACCTAGCATCACCGTCTCGGCTTCCAAGCCACCTACACCGATAGCGATAACGCCCAAAGCATCAACGTGAGGAGTATGGCTATCGGTCCCGACACAAGTATCAGGAAACGCGATGCCTTCTTTAGATTGAATAACTGGAGACATTTTCTCCAAGTTAATCTGGTGCATGATCCCGTTACCCGCTGGGATCACACTCACGTTTTTAAACGCGGTTTTACACCATTCAATAAAATGAAAACGGTCTTCGTTTCTGCGCTCTTCAATCGCGCGGTTTTTATCAAATGCTTCGTTATCAAACCCGGCATGTTCCACTGCCAAAGAGTGATCAACAATCAGTTGAGTTTCGACCACTGGGTTCACCTTGGCAGGGTCTCCGCCTTGGTCGGCAATCGCATCGCGTAAGCCAGCTAAATCAACTAAAGCGGTCTGACCTAGAATGTCATGACACACCACGCGCGCAGGATACCAAGGAAAATCTAAGTCGCTCTTGCGTTCAATGATCTGTTTTAAGCTGTCTTCAAGGGTTTCAGGATCACAGCGTCTTACTAATTGCTCTGCCAATACTCTCGACGTATAAGGCAAGGTTTTATAACTGCCCGGAGATATCGCTTCTACCGCTTCGCAAGCATCGAAATACTCTAAATGAGTTCCGGGTAAAAGTTTTCGGTACTGATTTTTATCAAGGTACTGAGCTTGTTCAAGTTTCACATCAGACATACATCCACCATTATCTGTTAAATTCTATTCGTTGGTTCTTGAGGCCTTATCGTATGAAGACGGAAGTAACCTCAAGACATAAGTCGGCTCGTTATAGAGGGCTAACGTAGATGAATAGGTAGCCAGTCTTGATGCTCTGGCCCGGTGTAGTCTGCACTTGGACGAATGATGCGATTGTTTTCTCTTTGTTCGAACACGTGTGCTGTCCAACCCGTAAGGCGGCTCATCACAAAGATCGGAGTAAACAATTTGGTTGGGATGTCCATGAAGTGATAAGCCGATGCATGGAAGAAGTCAGCATTACAGAACAAGCCTTTCTCGCGCTTCATTACCGCTTCAACACGTTCTGAAACGGCGTAAAGCTGTTCATCTCCCACCTCTTGAGCTAACTCTTTTGACCAACGCTTGATTAGCGCATTTCGGGGGTCGCTCTCACGGTAAATGGCATGACCGAAGCCCATGATTTTGTCTTTGTTAGCAAGCATCTGCATGATGTTAGTTTCTGCTTCATCAGCGGTTTGCCAATCTTGGACCATTTCCATCGCGGCTTCATTCGCACCGCCATGTAAAGGACCTCTCAACGTACCAATCGCTGCGGTGACACAAGAGTGGATATCTGACAACGTTGATGCACACACACGAGCCGCAAAAGTAGAGGCATTAAACTCATGTTCCGCGTAAAGAGTTAGCGAGCAGTGCATCACCTTCTTATGAAGTTCACTAGGCGCTTTATCCGTTAGCATTTTCAAGAAGTAGCCACCCAGACAGGCTTCGCTTTGATCTTCAGTATCAATTCGCACGCCATCATGACTAAAGCGGTACCAATAACAAATAATGGCAGGGAAAAGCGCGAGCATTCGTTCAGTCGCAGGCAGTTGCTCGGAGAAGTCAGACTCTTGCTCTAGATTACCTAGCATTGAACAGCCCGTTCTCATCACATCCATTGGATGAGCGTCTGCTGGGATAAGCTCTAGTGCTGCTTTCAAAGGTTGAGGTAAGCCGCGCAGACCAACCAACAATATTTTGTAATCATCGAGCTCTTTTTCAGTGGGTAAGTGACCTCTTAGTAGCAGATGCGCCACTTCTTCGAACTGAGCATGATTAGCAAGGTCGGTTATGTCATAGCCACGGTAGGTCAAACCCGTTCCTGACTGGCCTACCGTACATAGCGCCGTAGTTCCCGCACTTTGGCCACGTAGACCAGCACCACCTATTGCAGGTGCGCTTACTGGTGTACTTGCTGTTTTTGCGCTTTGTTGTTGGTTTTCTGTTGAAGCCTTATCGACAGCTGCTTTATCACTCAAAGATACAGACATGGTGAACTCCTTTTCTGTGTTAGCCGCCTGCACTCTTTGGTGCTGCCTGTTTATGTGTCCGATGATCTTTATCATCGGTACTGGATATGGCGACTAACCATTTCACGTTATTGGATTAAGTTGATTTTTGATTAATTGAAACTGGTTTACCCTTCACTTGAAAACAACTGATCAAGCTTGTTCTCGTAGTCGTGGTAATTAAGGTGTTCGTAAAGCTCTTTACGGGTTTGCATTGAATCCAACAGAGCTTCCTGATTGCCTTCAACTAACAAGTGCTTGTAAACATTCTCAGCCGCTTTATTCATCGCACGGAACGCACTCAATGGGTAAAGCACCATGTCGACACTCGATTGCGCTAACTCATTACAGTTGTAAAGTGGCGTTTGCCCGAATTCAGTTATGTTCGCGAGAATAGGCACATGCTTACCCGTTGCTGATTTCAAAGCTGCCGAGAACTTCACGTATTGGTCGAGTTGATTCATCGCCTCAGGGAAGATCATGTCTGCGCCCGCTTCAACACAAGCTATCGCTCGCTCAATTGCGCTATCAATGCCTTCAACCGCCAATGCATCCGTACGCGCCATAATCACAAAGCTGTCATCGGTTCTAGCATCGGTTGCCGCTTTGACTCTATCGACCATCTCTTGCTGACTTACAATCGCTTTATTTGGTCGATGACCACAGCGTTTCTGGGCCACTTGGTCTTCCATATGGATTGCTGCTGCGCCTGCCTTCTCCATAGCACGAATGGTACGTGCAATATTGAATGCGCCACCAAATCCCGTATCGATATCCACCAGCAATGGCAGATCACACGCGTTGGTAATACGTTCAACATCCACCAACACATCGTTCAATGTCGTAATACCTAAATCAGGCAAACCATAAGACGCATTGGCGATACCTCCACCCGACAAATAGATCGCCTGATGCCCTAAGTTCTTTGCCATCATCGCGCAATACGGATTCACCGTACCGACGATCTGCAATGGCTCGTTGTCTTGCACAGCTTGTCGGAACTTAGCTCCTGCTGATAACTTCATAATGACGCTCCCTGTTAATTGTTTATTTCTAGCTAATCTTTAAGACTTACGGCTTTTGATTATCGCCAGCACTGATCTGCTGACAGGTTCCAATGGTCGCTTAATCAAGATCTTTGGATTGAATTTGTTGTTCTATAAGCAATCGACTACCCGAGATGTGTCGTCGCATTAGCATTTCTGCTAGCTCTTCATCACGATTACGAATCGCTTGTAGGATGTATTTGTGTTCATCGAGCGCCTCTTTTGGTCGAGACTGAGCCCTAGGCGATTGATAGCGATACATGCGTAATAGGTGATAAAGCTCATCACACAGCAGCGAAATGAGTTTGCTGTTACGACTCGCTTTGATAATGCGGTAATGGAAATCAAAATCCCCATGTTGATGAAAGTAAGAAGAACCTTCGACTTCATCGATGTGCTTTGAGTGTGTCGACAATAAGCCTTCAAGCCCGATAAGCTCTTCTTGTGTAATATGTCGCGCTGCTAAGCGAGCCGCCATGCCTTCCAATGCCTCTCGCACCGCGTAAAGCTCTAGCAGTTTGTCTGCAGAAAAAGTAATAACTCGCGCACCAACATGTGGAATACGTTCTATCAGGCCAAGTCCTTCCACACGCATTATCGCTTCACGTAATGGACCTCGACTTACCTCGAAGCGTTTAGCCAGTTCAGGCTCCGAGATCTTACTGCCCGGTGCTAATTCACCGTTAACAATCGCCTCAACGAGGTACTCAGTCAGATTTTCCGACTTGGTGTTTTCTTTGTCGCTCACACGTGTTTTCGTGTTTGCACTTAAGGTGAGATCTTTTATCGCAGTATTCATATTCACGCTGCTCACTTCTGATTGCCGACCCTAACTGTCAACAATTTCATAACATGAACATAAAATACACGATCAAATTGTCGACAATCAAGTAGATTGTCGACAATTTAGACTAAGGTAGTACTTTCTATAGGCGATAAAAACTTACTTAAAAGGACACTAAAAACAATTCAACCACTTGTTATTTATCGATTTAAGCAAAGAAAGAGCCGCTAAACCCTTCCCTACCCTGAAATCACTCGAAACCAATGTGTCGACAACTTATAGACAGACTTGACAAACGCAGAGCACTTTGTGTCGATCTACCTGTTCACCGATAAACAGATATAAAAAAGGCGCACTCATGTGCGCCTTTCATTCATAGACCCCGTTCTAACAAGCCACCTTTACTCAAGCAATCTGACGAGTAACATCTAGGTATTTGCTGATATCAACGAAATCAATTTGTTCCGGCTTCAGATACTCTTCTGCATAACGCAGGTGAGTGCCGCTGGTTAAGAACAATCTAAACAGTTCGATATCGAGATGCTCGTCCAATGCCATTTTATACATGATGTCGACAGCAACACTGATTGGCTTAGCCTTCTTATAAGGCCTATCTGCAGCGGTTAATGCCTCAAAAATATCAGAGATCACCAGAATACGTTCTGGGATTGAGAGGTCATCACCAGTCAGCTTCCTTGGATACCCTGTACCTTTAAGTGTTTCATGGTGAGTTGAAGCGTAGCGAGGAACACGACTTAGCTCTTTCGGGAATGGCAGGTTCTCAAGCATCTTAATCGTGCCAAGCATGTGCTCGTTTATCTTAAATCTATCTTCAGCAGTCAATGTACCGCGTGCAATACTCAGATTGTAGACTTCGCCTAGGTTGTATAAGTGCTCAGGCACATCCATTTTAATTTGATGTTTCGGGTCAAATTCTAACGGCCTATCTCTTTTCACTATGTGCTCTGGCTTATCACTCAAAAGTGGTTCTGTGGCTGGTAAACTTGAACTCGGCTCTCGATTCATTGCCTCTATCGGTGATAGACCAAGTTGATCATCAAAGTGACGCGTCCAGGTCGTCTCAGCTATCGAGCGAATACGAGTGACTTTGTCATCACTCATGAACTCACCACCAACGTTCGACGTAGCGATAAAGGCAAAGTCATCTTGTAGCTGCTGCTTCGTTGCCGTAAGTTCATCGGCTATCAGTTGCGTTGATAGCGAACCATCAAGTTGTTTTCTCAAAGCGGTGATTTCCGCATCACGCCAAAGTACTTCAAATCGAGTTCTCACCTCGTGGATTCGGTTGTAGTTCGCTTCTAACTTCGTACCTTTATCGACGATGTGTTCTGGTGTCGTGATCTTGCCACAATCATGAAGCCAAGCCGCAATTCTAAACTCACGGCGTTCGTCATCATTTTTAAACTCAAAGTCTTTGAAGTGCTCAGACTGCGATTGTTCCGCCGCGTCAGCCAGCATCAAGCCGAGTTCTGGTACACGATTACAATGCCCTGCCGTATAAGCGGACTTATCATCGATCGCTTGAGCGATGAGCTTGATAAACGACTCAACAAACGCCTCTTGCATCTGTTCATGTCGTTTAATCTCCATAGCCATATCTTTTACAGCAACAGATAATTCCCACACTTCTTTGATTCGAGTATCAAGAATTGTCACGTTGTCATAATCACGCAGCTTAACCTTATGAGTCTCTTCCTCTAATTGGCGAATTGGATGCACTATCGGCGCACCAAAAACCCAAGCAATAGGCAACGTCAAACTCATCAGTAACACCGTTACACCAACAGAGGTTGCTAGACGTTTATTGACTGTACTGAAGACTTCAGATTCGGGAATCAATACCGCAAAATACTCAGAGTAGTGTTCGCCCGTGTCTATTTTCTTTAAATAGAGATGCTTGATCTCGCCATTCAACTCTACCCTTACCATACTGCCTTCAACCGTTGCTTCCTTAGTCAAATCATAAAGTTCAGTATAAGGAACCGTCGTATTCGTATTAAAGCCGGTATCATGCAGCCACTTTTTCGCTAAGGCATCAAGTTGTTCACCACTTAACTTACTGATAGCTTGATCAATGATTGGGAGCAATTGTTTATGCTTGCTCTGCAGCACCAAATGGAATTGGTTTGAGTAGTTCTGTTTTAGATCTTCTAGAGTCCCATTGACAACAAGGCCTGGCTGGAAAAACCTATCTAATGCAAACGAGAGTACGGGTTCTGCTTCTAAGAAAGCAAAGTTCTCTTCGCTTTCAATTGAATTAAATGCAGACTCTAGGTTTTCAAATTCAACTAAATCAATGTTCGGAAAATCCTCTCTCAACTTAGGAATAATTGACCACCCAGATAAAATGGCAACTTTTTTACCCTCAAGCTCGGCATAATTAGTGACAACCTTCGCGCCGACCCTTGTCACGATAGAAAATGGCAATTCATAAATTGGAGTCGTGTATAGGCCATCTATGCCATTATTTTTATAATGTTGAACCGATTGCAGGCCATCAATACTTCCTTCTTGAAACTTACTGACAAGCTCGCCCCAAGAGAAACCATTAACAAATTCAAACCTGATCCCTGTCATCTCACCAATCATTTTAAGAAGGTCTATCGCATAGCCGTTTGGTTTTCCCGCCACTGAAAAGTCCATCGGCCCCCAATCATTTTGATTAGACACTAACAGCGGAGGGGTATCGTTAATCAAGGCTTGCTGCTCAGACGATAGCATCAATGTTGATACATCAAACTCCGATTCCTGATTGTTAACCTTGAGGTTAGACGCAATAATATTACCCGATTTCGAATATAAGAAAGACTCAACCTTACTGTCTTCTGCTAAGCCAAGCGCCGTACCTGATAGTTTGCTAGCTAAAGAAGACAACACAATATCAATACCAATCACATGTTGAACTTCAGATTCGATTTTCGAATCAAACGCTAAAGAATAAGTTTGTCCGGTAATTTGTAAATGCTGGAAAAGATATGGCTGAGTTTTTTCGACCGACTGAACATTGGCAGAAACATACCAAGGCCTGGTTGTTGGAAGGTAGTTGCTCTGCTCCGTAGTTGAGTTTCTTAGCGTAAACTCTTGGTCAAAATATTTCGTCGTACGGACGCGCTCCTCCCCTATATTATGAATCTCAACCACAACCCAACGGTCTTTTTGTTGTGCACCGATTTTTTCTCTAACGACAGGGGCAGATTCTAGATTAATAATTTGGAAGAAGTTTTCATTAGACGAGCCAATGTAAATACTATAAAAGAGAGGGTTATCTTTAATTGCTTCTGAAAGAATAGTACGCGACTCTTCTTTCGATATTTTGTTACTTATAGAACGTTTCACTGAAGAAAGTAAACGCGCGGTATTGGCTGCGTCAGAATCAACCGCGCCGATATAGTTACTCAGCTCTTGGGACACCATCGTCAACTTTGATAGGGTATTCTCAGTCGCCATTTTTTTACTGAAGTAATATTGCAGTGAAACCGCAACAACAGCGGTAAGAAATGTCGCGAGTAAAAACATTCCTCCAACAGTAAATCGTAACGAAATTTTTTTTAATGCCATTATTTCATCCTTGAATAATCGCCAACTCCAAAGTTAACAGCCTAGCGCAATCAATACCGCTTAAGTTGCATATCAACTATAGTAACTCTATTCCACATCTAAAATCTAACACCTCTATACACCTGACTCTTTTGCAGAAATAGTTATCGTAGTCACATCTAACAATATAGACCAACAACCAATGCACTCGAGTAGAAAACGCTAGTTAAATCCAACCTTTGTCAATGAATTCAATCATTCTGAGACAATAACTACGATTTTAGAATCCAGATATCATTCAACAGTAAATGGACAAAAACACGTTACCGTGAACTTTATGAACAATATTAATCCAATGTTCTTTATTCTCAATATCGCCGCATTACAGACATTTCATTAACACACCGTTAACTTTAGCTTCATCTGCTAAGCAATATCCTACTCATCTGTTTAGTAGCTGGAAATAAAACATAAGTTTCTCTCCATTGAAGAGATCCCCTACATAAGGAACGTGAACCATGTTCAAGGCACTGAAACCTACTCTTGCGGCTTCTATCATCGCAGCAACCTTTTCTTTCAACACTTTTGCTGCTGACGTAGAAAAAATCCACTTCCTAATCCCTGGCGGCGCTGGTGGTGGTTGGGATATGACAGCTCGTGGTACGGGTGATGTATTGGTGAAATCAGACATCGTAGAAAATGTCTCTTTCCAAAACCTGTCTGGTGGCGGTGGCGGTAAAGCGATTGCTCACCTAATCGAAACAGCACAACGCCAAGAAGACACGCTAATGGTGAACTCAACGCCTATCGTTGTTCGTTCACTAACAGGTATCTTCCCTCAATCTTTCCGTGACCTAACTCCGGTAGCAGCAACCATTGCCGATTACGGCGCAATCGTCGCTCCTGCGGATTCTAAGTACGACACTTGGGAAGACGTCGTTAAAGAGTTCGAAACCAACCCACGTAAAGTGAAGATTGCTGGCGGTTCAGCTCGTGGCAGCATGGACCACCTTGTAGTAGCGGCAGCGTTCAAAGGCGAAGGTTTTGATGCGAAGAAAGTACGTTACATTGCCTACGATGCTGGCGGTAAAGCGATGGCGGCACTGCTTTCTGGCGAAACACAGCTGCTTTCAACGGGCCTTGGTGAAGTACTAGAGATGTCTAAGTCTGGCCAAGTAAAAGTGCTTGCTGTGACGGCTCCAAAGCGTCTTGACGCTGCGCCTAACATCCCAACACTGACTGAATACGGCAACGAGACAGTATTTGCTAACTGGCGTGGTTTCTTTGCGGCACCGGGTATAAGCCAAGCAAAAATCGACGAGTGGAATGTAGCGCTTGGCAAAATGTACAAAACCGATGAGTGGCAAGTGGTTCGTGACCGTAACGGTTGGATCGACAACTACAAAGCTGACAAAGATTTTTACGCCTTCCTAGAAGATCAAGAAAAACAGATGGGCGACCTAATGCGAGAGCTTGGTTTCTTGAAATAACCAACAACCATAGAGGGCCTATGTGCCCTCTTACTCTTTCCTTGTTTCGCCGTGCATGAGTTAACTTCAAACTCCTTTGTTTATTCGTAGACGTATTACTAACGCTTGCCGATTCGTTGTAAACGCAAGTGGCTGATAAACCAGTACCGTAATTCGCTTACCTTTGGTTAGTGATCCCAGACATTTCATTGACTCGCTCATGTACGGCTTTTTTACTTTTTATACCACCCCAAATGGAGTTGGATATGTCGGACTTACCAACCAAATTTCTGAGTAAGGAATCTTTGCTTTCGAAGGATCGCATCGGAGCCATGCTCTTTATGCTTGCATGTTTATGCTATGGCTACCAAACCACGCTGATTCCTCTGTTCCCCGGTGACGAGTACGAACCCTTCACAGCAAGAACCTTACCTATCCTGCTAACGTTTATCGGCATTGGCCTTTCGTTGATCCTGCTAATAACAGGACAACCGGATAAGAAAGTCACATGTGACACAACACCGCTAAACTGGAAACTGCTGATTGGCTTCTTGGTGTTAATGGCACTGTACGGTGTTGGGCTGACTTATCTTGGCTTTGTTTTAGCAACCAGCTTCTTCTTACTTGCAGGCTTTTACCTGTTGGGTGAGCGCCGCAAAACTGTTTTATTTGGCGCGTCGTTTCCTTTCGTTATCGCGTTCTTTCTTTTATTAACTCAAGGCTTAGATATCTACCTAGAGCCTGGTTTAATCTTCACTCTTTGGTAGGGATAACATTATGTTAGACGGAATTTTACAAGGACTTTCTACCGCTGTGATGCCAATGAACATCATGATGGTAATTGTGGGCTGTTTCGTGGGTACCTTCATCGGTATGCTACCGGGGTTAGGTCCAATTTCAGCAATCGCGTTGATGATCCCTATTACATACGGCCTAGACCCTTCTTCTGGCCTAATCTTGATGGCTGGTGTGTATTACGGCGCTGTATTTGGTGGCTCCACGTCATCCATCTTAATCAATGCTCCGGGTTGTTCTTCAACGGTAGTAACCGCGTTTGACGGCTACCCGATGGCTCAAAAAGGCCAAGCAGGTAAAGCACTTGCTCTCGCGGCTTACTCTTCTTTCACAGGCGGTACGCTTTCAGCAATCATGCTTTTGATTGCCGCACCGGCTCTAGCAAGCGTGTCACTGAGCTTCCAGTCTTCAGACTACTTTGCGTTGATGCTATTAGGTTTGTCCGCTGTAGCGGCGTTTGCAGGCCCAGGTCAGGTAATCAAAGCGTGGATGATGACTATTCTTGGTTTGATGCTATCAACTGTAGGTATCGACAAAGGTGTTGGCGTTGAACGGTTCACTTTTGGCCTTACGGATCTGATGGATGGCTTTAGCTTCCTATTATTAGCGATGGCAACATTCGCACTGGGTGAAACCTTGATGGGTATTCTAAAACCAGAGCAAGACACCAGCGCGGAAGAAAGCCAAAAGATGTCGGATATTGGTAGCATGAAGGTCACCAAAGAAGAGTTCAAAGAAGTGGCACCAGTTTCAATTCGATCTTCTATTCTCGGTTTCTTTACCGGTGTTCTACCGGGCGCGGGTGCCACTATTGCGGCATTCCTAAGTTACGGTATGGAGCGTAGCCTCGCGCCAAAAGACAAGCAGAAAGAGTTCGGTAAAGGCAGTATCCGTGGTCTTGTTGCTCCTGAATCAGCAAACAACGCCGCTTCAAGTGGTTCATTCGTTCCGCTACTAACGCTGGGTATTCCGGGCTCTGGTACAACTGCGATTATGCTTGGTGCATTGATTGCCTACGGTATTCAGCCTGGTCCTCGCTTGTTCGTTGAACACCCAGATGTATTTTGGTCAGTGATCATCTCTATGTACTTTGGCAACATCGTACTGGTTATCTTGAACCTGCCTTTAATCCCTTATATTTCTAAACTGCTAGCGGTACCTAGAACGGTTCTACTGCCAATGATTATCTTCTTCTCAATCACTGGCGTGTACTTGGTGTCATTCAACACGATGGACATATTTGTGATGCTACTGGTAGCGATGGCTGCGATAGCATTAAGGCTAGCCAACTTCCCATTGGCACCATTACTGTTAGGCTTCATATTGGGCGGCTTGATGGAAGAGAACTTAAGACGAGCATTGATGATCAGCGATGGTGAGTTGAACTTCTTATGGGAACGCCCTATTACGATGACCTTCACTATTCTGGCGGTATTGGTGCTGTCTAGCCCGATTCTAGTGAAACTATTTAAGAGTTTTAGAGCGAAGCCAGTAGAAGTGTAAAGCTTTATCGAATCAACTAAACCTCAACGAAAGGAGCCATTGGCTCCTTTTTTCATTTAAAGCCTCAATTAAAACCAGCGGTTAAAGATGGTAGCAAACTCACAAACCTATCTTTACAACACACATGGCGCTGATATTCATAACAAATTCAAGTAAGGTAACCAGTTAGTTAACGTATTGGATTCTAAAACTATGGATTGGTTGATTCTATTCTTATCAGGGGTGGTTGGCGGTGTGCTTAACTCCATTGCGGGTGGCGGCAGCTTCATCACTTTCCCTGCTTTGTTATTTGCTGGCGTTCCACCAATAGCAGCCAACGCGACCAACACCTTTGCTTCATGCGCTGGTTACATCAGTGGTGCTTACGCACTGCGCCACGAAATTCAATCTGGTACCAAACAACTCAAGCTCGTTGTTGGGCTATGCGTAATTGGCGGCGGCATTGGTGCATTTTTACTACTACACACGCCAGAAGCGCTATTTACCCAATCCGTACCTTGGTTATTACTGTTCGCCGCTCTGCTTTTTACCTTTGGTGGCACTCTCAACAAATGGCTAAAGAAAGTAACCGCTAAACATAAGCACGCCACCAGCGCAGGGGCGTTCTTTTCCGCTGTATTGCTTTTGATCGTGTGTGTTTATGGTGGTTATTTTAATGCAGGCTTAGGCATTGTGACATTGAGCTACTTGGCGCTGGCTGGTTACACCAACATCAACGTGATGAATGGCATCAAACTGCTCGTGTCCGCGTGTGCTTCCCTCGCAGCGATCGTATTTTTTATCGTCAATGGTTCGATTGATTGGCCGTCTGGCATGGCTGTATTATTGGGTACATTGGTTGGTGGTTATTATTCAGCAAAAATCTCTCGCCGCATCCCTCAACACTATGTTCGAACCACAGTGATCATCGCGAGCTTTTTGATCACCGCTTACTTTTTCTATGCTAATTAGACGTTCGGTTTAATAAGACTTGCAACTGAAAAGATAAAGCCAAAAGACTCCACCCTGCTCATACCGATTTGGCTATTTTATTACTTATAAAATAGCCAAGCCAAAATGTGTGAGACGAGTCCTTCAATTAGCAAATTTGATAACAATTTAGACTGTTTTTTAGCCTTTATTTTGCCAAAGGTAGGATAATTCTCCTGTCGAAAGTGAGACTTCATTAGGAGGCGTTATGAACACTAAACTCGGTCATGTCATGTCATCAAGTCGACTCATTTGCTTTGTCGCTTTTCTTGCTGTCACATTCGCGTGGATCTTAAAAATGCCCGCTCTGTTTTCTGTGTCAGCGCTATTCTTACTGGTCAGTGCGATCGTTTATGTCACCGATCTTTGGAAGAATCAAAGAAAGAACCGCGAAGCTTAGCCAATTACGGTTTAATCGAACGAATTAAAAAAGGAGCTCATAGGCTCCTTTTGTGTTTTTCGCTTATCTAATTAGCCGTGCTAATCGCCGACGCCTTATTTAGCGACGGTTCTTTCTAGCGACGCCTTCTTATTAACGACGGAAGTTACGACCGTTACCGCCGCGGCGCTCTTTAAATGCAGACGCAGCTTTAGCTTGAGAAGCGTGGATAGACTCAACCGTTAGTTCCATTGGCTCACGAGGCTCTAGCCCATGGCGGAATGTACGTGAACGCGGAGGCATCTGATATTCGATGTCCGATGCTTTAGGCATGCGCTTGAAACGGTAAAGGTAGAAGTTTTCAACCTTCTCACGAGCCCATTCGGTTTTCTTCAGGTATTTAACTGCGCTTGCCACTGTAGGCTTAGTGTTAAAGCAGTTCATACGCATTGCCGCATCTAAAATTTCCCAACCATAGTGATCCACTAATTCAGTGATCATGGTTTCAAGCTTTAAGCCGTGTAGCGGGTTATTTTGTTGCAGTTCGATTCTTTCTTCTTCAGTCATAACATTACCTTTTTCAAGGCAACTAAAGGCCTTGAATTTACTCTAGAACACCGTCATCACTGACCATTTCTAGCTCAATCACTTGGGCATTACATCCATTGCCCTTATTTATGCCTTTATGATGGCATAAAGCATACTCGTTATCCTATTTATCTTTGAAATTAATTTTAAAATGGTTATTTAACGTCCAGATCATCATTAACAACACTTTAGTTAAGCAATAGCGCATACGCTATTAACTGGCAGACGTATTCGATGCGTTAATGAGTAAAAGAGCCTATAAACACGCTTGGTCACTGAATGAGGTGATGGCCTATATAGAAGCAAACACTGGTTCAATGTTTGACCCAGAGTGGGTTGAAGCGCCTAAACAAAACCTAGACAGCTTTATGGCCATTCGAGATCAATACAACGACGATGTACAACCACATATCATGACCGCCTAAGCGATAATTAGTTGTGTGTTTGAAGTGACCATCTAAAAATACGCAAACCAACAAAAAAGGATGCCAGTTGGCATCCTTTTGTTTTCTAGTTTACAGCTAATAAGAACAACAAGGTTCTTAACTGATTCTAACTAACGATTATACGTCGTAAGTTGTAGAAGCAGTATCGCCGCCTGTACCAGTCCAGTTTGTGTGGAAGAATTCACCACGTGGACGGTCAGTACGCTCGTAAGTGTGAGCACCGAAGTAGTCACGTTGAGCTTGAAGCAGGTTCGCTGGTAGACGTGCAGTTGTGTAACCGTCTAGGAAAGATAGCGCAGAAATCGTACATGGCATTGGGATACCAGACTCTAGAGATTTCGCTGCTACTTTACGCCATGCCACTAGGCTGCCTTGTAGGATGTTTTTGAAGTACTCGTCAGAACCTAGGAACGCGATGTCTGGGTTTGCTTCGTACGCATCACGTATGTTGCCTAGGAATGCAGAACGGATGATACAACCACCACGCCACATTAGCGCTACGTTACCGTAGTTTAGGTCCCAGCCGTTTTCGTTCGACGCTTCACGCATTAGCATGAAACCTTGAGCGTAAGAGATGATCTTAGAAGCCAGTAGAGCTTGACGTAGTGCATCAACCCACTCTTGCTTGTCGCCTTCAACTGGAGTGATTGTCTTCTCAAACAAAGCTTCAGCTTCAACACGTTGGTCTTTAAGAGCAGACAGGCAACGAGAGAATACAGACTCAGAGATCAGTGTTAGTGGGATACCTAGGTCTAGTGCGTTGATACCAGTCCACTTACCCGTACCTTTTTGGCCTGCAGTGTCTAGGATCTTCTCAACTAGCGCTTCACCGTCTTCATCTTTGTAGCCAAGGATGTCAGCAGTGATTTCAACTAGGTAGCTGTCTAGCTCAGTCTTGTTCCAGTCAGCGAATACTGCTTGCATCTCGTCAGCAGACATACCTAGGCCATCTTTCATGAACTGGTATGCTTCAGTGATAAGCTGCATGTCACCGTATTCGATGCCGTTGTGTACCATCTTAACGAAGTGACCAGCACCGTCGTTACCAACCCAGTCACAGCAAGGCTCACCAGCGTCAGTTTTTGCCGAGATACCTTGGAAGATTGGCTTAACCGCTTCCCAAGCTTCAGCCGCACCACCTGGCATGATTGAAGGACCGAAACGAGCACCTTCTTCACCACCAGATACACCAGTACCGATGAAGTGGATGCCTTTCTCACGACAATGCGCTACACGACGGTTAGTGTCTGGGTAGTTAGTGTTACCACCATCAATGATGATGTCGCCTTCGTCTAGAAGTGGGATTAGGTTTTCGATGAACGTGTCTACAACGTCACCAGCACGAACCATAAGCATCACTTTACGTGGCGCTTCTAGCTTCTCAACTAGCTCTTCTAGAGAGTAAGCACCAACAATGTTAGTACCTTTAGCTGGGCCTTCTAGGAACTCGTCTACTTTAGCAGCAGTACGGTTATGAGCCACAACTTTGAAGCCGTGGTCGTTCATGTTTAGGATAAGGTTCTGACCCATTACTGCTAGGCCAATTACACCGATATCACCTTTCATTATTTATATCTCCTTGCGGCTAGTCGCACTTATGCGATAGCACTTGCTGCATTTGAATCTAGGAACCACTCTGTTTCGCCAGTTTTAGACTGGATTTTCGCTGCCGGGTAAGGCAGCTCTGAAGCAGGAGTTGTATGAATTTCTTTAACGATCTCAACTTTACCTGCACCTAGTACTAGGTAGCTGATTCGTTTTGCTGCTTCTAAAACTTTCGCTGTTTTAGAAACACGGATTTGACCAGACTCCGGATGAGAAGCGAGTACAGACAGGTTCTCATCTTGGTAATTGGTTGCACCCGGGAATAGTGAAGCTGTGTGGCCGTCTGCGCCAACACCCAGCAGAATCCAATCGAAAACTGGCGTGCCGTTTTCTGTTGGGATTACGTCTGCCATCTCTTTTGCGAAACGCTCTGCTTCTGCTTTAGGCTCATCTTCACCACGGATGCGGTGGATGTTCTCTGCTGGAAGGTTCACGTTTGAGAAAAGTAACGTATTCGCTTCACCGAAGTTGCTTTCAGCGTCGTCTGGTGCAACGCAACGTTCGTCGCCCCACCAAAAGTGAAGGTTATTCCATTGAATACCTTCTGCGTATGGTGCTTGAGCTAAAAGCTTGAAAAGCATTTTTGGCGTGCTGCCACCAGACAATGAAATGTGAACAGGTTTACCCTGCTCGCTGTACACTTTCATTTCGTTTGCTAGGTTTTCAACGACCAATTCTGGCGTTGCAAAGATCTTGTGATTGATCATAGTTCGCAGTAATCCGTGTCTGTTAAGTTTTTGCATGGGAAACGCCATGCGCGGCCATCACGTTGCAGAAGTTCATCCGCTTCCTGTGGGCCCCAAGTACCACAAGCATAGCCAAACAGCGCTTGAGGATCTTGCTTGAAGTCTAAGATTGGTTGAACGTACTTCCAACATGCTTCTACCGCATCGGTACGTGCAAACAGAGTCGCATCACCGTTCAGTGCATCAAGAAGAAGACGCTCATAAGCCGTCAGCATCTGAGTTTCAGGCAAGTCAGAGTAAGAGAAGTTCATTTTCACTTCTTTTGCTTTGAAGCCTGCGCCTGGCTCTTTCAAACCAAAGCTCATCTGAATACCTTCATCCGGTTGGATGCGGATAATCAGCTTGTTCTCTGGTGCATCTTGACCAAATACTGGGTGTGGCGTGTTCTTAAAGTGAATCACGATTTCAGTCACACGTGTTGGTAAGCGTTTACCTGTACGTACGTAGAAAGGAACACCATTCCAACGCCAGTTATTGATGTGAGCTTTCAAGCCGATGTAAGTCTCGGTACGAGAATCATCCGCTACACCATGCTCTTCACGGTAACCTAGTAGGTGCTGACCACGAACATCTGATGCTGTGTACTGACCTAATACTAAGTCTTTACGCAGATCATCTTCTTCTAATGGTTTCAGACACTGAAGCACTTTAACCACTTCATCACGAATAGAATCAGCGTTAATTTGTGCAGGCGGCTCCATACCTACCATCGCTAGCACTTGCAGCAGGTGGTTTTGGAACATGTCGCGAACTGCGCCAGAACCGTCGTAGTATCCGCCACGCTCTTCAACGCCAAGGAACTCAGCACCTGTGATTTCAACGTATTCAATGAAGTTACGGTTCCACAGTGGTTCAAACATCGCGTTTGAGAAACGAAGCACTAGAAGGTTTTGAACCGTCTCTTTACCAAGGTAATGGTCGATACGGTAGATCTGGTGTTCTTGGAAGTGATGATGGATCTCTTCATCCAACGCTTGAGCTGATGCTAAGTCGTAACCAAATGGTTTTTCGATGATCAGACGACGCCAGCCGTTCGATTCATCGTTAAGGCCATGCGCAGCAAGGTTTGCTGGAATCACACCGTATAGGCTTGGCGGGGTTGCCAAGTAGAACAATGTGTTATGGTTTTCGAATTGGTAGTCTTGCTCAAGCTTGTCTAGACGTTGTGCTAAACGAGCATAGTCGTCTATATCTGAAGTATTGATCGCTTGGTAATGCAGATGTTCAATAAATGCATTCAGCGTCTCTGGTTCAGTTTTTTCCATTTCCTGAAGAGACTTCTTCAGCTTCTCACGGTAAGACTCATCGCTGTACTCAGTACGGCTCACTCCAAGAATCGCAAAGGATTCTGGTAGTTGATTGCTAGCATACAGGTGGTATAGAGCAGGAATTAACTTGCGGTAAGTTAGATCTCCCGACGCACCAAAAATAACGATGCTGCTGTTTTCAGGTATTACCATCATCTTTCCTATAAAAACAAGGTTTTTAGTATTCGCCAAAGGTATCAGCGACATACGAAAATAGATAATAGGTCTTAACTATTACATCAATAGTAAGCGCCTATTAAATTTGAGAATGCGTTTGGTAAACGAGGGTGAAAGCTATCACCTCTATTCGGGACAGTATTGTCTATGACTATTTGATTTACATCAACCACTGTGAAAGCAATCGATTAAATATTGACTCATTTCGAACAAATTCTAATCGATAGTTCCGTTCATTTAACCCACGGGTGAAGCAAATCGGCATTCTCAAACAGTGTAGTCAAGAAAGAACGGTATCTGGTCGGTGGAGTGAGCAATAGGAAAGGGAGAAAAAGGTAAAACCAGCTTATTCAACTGGCTTTATATTCATTTTGATGGTGTCGTGTTTATCTTTGCGCTTTGTTGTAGCAGCGCTCCGGGCGACCTACGGTACCGTAATTTAAGTCTGCGACTAACTCACCAGTGGTAATCAAAAATTCTAAATAGCGTCTGGCGGTGGTTCGGCTAGCACCAATTCGTTCTCCGGCTTCATCGGCGGTAATATTAACGGCATCAGCTTGCTGAAAAATGGCTCTGATCTTATCCAACGTTACGCCATCAATCCCTTTTGGTAATGTTGACACTTTTCCTGAGTCCGCTTTGGCGTTGGCTTGCAGCATCTTATCGACCAAACCTTGGTTCAAATCAGACACACTTTCAAACTCTTGCAACTGCGATTGATATTTTTTAAGCGCCGCTTCCAAACGAGGGAACATTACTGGTTTCAATAGATAATCGACCACCCCACCACGCATTGCTTGCTGCAGCGTATCGACATCCCGAGCAGCAGTAATCAAGATAACGTCGCAGCCTTGATTGCTCCCTCTTACGTGATTAAGAATATCGAGCCCACACCCGTCCGGCAGATACACATCCAATAAAACCAAGTCAGGCTTTAATATGTCTAATTGCATTAACGCTTCAGACTGCGTGGTCGCAATCCCCACCACATCAAAGCCACCCATCTGTTCTAAATAACGATGGTGTAGCTCTGCAATCGCAATATCATCTTCAATGACCATGACTCTCGTGATTGCGTTCATTTATGTTCTTCCTTTAACCATGTTTTTTCCGTCACGATGATCTTCACAAGATCGCTTCGTGCTTAATTATTATTGTTCTTCTTTTGGCAAATAAACCGTCATTCGCGTGCCAAAATCTTGGTTGTCGACCATTTCAAGCTGCCCTTGATATCGGTCTGCCAGCTGCTTTATCAGATACAAACCCACACCACGATTTTGCTTCGCTTTGCTCGATACGCCTTTTTCGGTGAGTGCTTTGGTCGCCAACTCTTTCGGCAAACCGCACCCTTTGTCTTCTACTTCTACGATAATTTCATTACCAAAATCACTGATTGAAACTTCAATAACCCGACGCGCTGGCGCAATTTGACCCTCTTGCTTAATCGCCGTCATGGTGGCGTCAAAGGCGTTATCAATCAGGTTGCCAAGAATTGTGACAACGTCATCCGCGTTTAACCAGCTAGGCAGAGCTTCAAGCCTTGATCCCTCTTCCACTTTAAGCTCTAACCCAATCTCTCGAGCTCGCTCTGTTTTGCCTAAAAGCATGCCTGCAATAAGAGGGTCTTTCACCGTCTCTCTTAAGAACTCAATTAAGCTCTGGTAATGAGCGGTTTCTTGACCAATCAATTGTTGAACAGAGTCCAGCTCGCCCATCTGAATCAAGCCACTGATGGTGTTAAGCTTGTTTTGATGCTCGTGGGTTTGTGAACGCAGTAGATCAGCATATTCTTTGGTTTGTGAGAGCTGGTCTGTTAAATCGTTGATTTCATCTCGTAATCGGAAACTCGATACCGCCCCGACCACCTCACCTGCCACTATAATCGGGCTTCGGTTAGCAATGATTCGCTTATTGTTTAAATACAACTCAACATCGTGGTCGGTGTCGCCGGTTGATAGCAGTTGTTCTAAATCACTGCCTGGCAATACATCAGAAAGGCGCTGTTGATTGAGTGCTTTATCCCTGTCTATCGATAAAATATCGCAGGCACTCTTATTAATTGAACGTAAAATGCCATGCTTATCGATGCTCAGAATGCCCTCTTTCACGGTACTCATGGTTACATCTAGCTCAACATACAACCGGCCTATCTCTTCAGGCTCAAAGCCCAAAATAGCGCGTTGAAAACGGCGAGATACATAACTCGAAATCAAAGCGTTGACCGCAACCACCAGCAACGCCATCACAATCAAAAAGGCTAAGTAAGGTTCGATTCGATCTTGCAACGAATCCAATAAGTAACCAACTGACACCACACCAATAACGGTACCTTGGGTGTCTTTTACCGCGGATTTACCACGAACTGAAAAACCCAGCGATCCTTTGGCTGTCGACACATAAGACTCGCCCAATACCAATGCTTTTTGGTTATCGCCACCACGCATGGGTTTACCGAGCCTGTCATCATAAGGGTGAATCAGGCGGATACCTTTATCATCTCCAACAACGATAAACGCCGCGCCAATGAGCTGAGTAAGGTTACGAAATTTAACTTGGGTTTCTTCAGACAAAACGTAGGGAACGCCATTAGGGTCCAACGTTCCATTTTCTTGAATAATGCTGGTGACAAGCGGCGATTCAGATAGAAATTCAGCAACACCTAACGCTTTCAAACCCATCTCTTGTTCTTGAGATTGTTTGATGTAATAAAAACCAGCCGCTGCAAGAATCAAAAGTTCAACGAGGCCAGTGACCGTCATGATAATCAGTAACCTTTTACGGAAACTGATACTGCTCCATTTCATATTCCACCGTCCCTAATGTTAGACGATCAATGTTAACACCAAGTTAATCGCATGACCTTTCTATGGACGTGAATTTGTGACTGCTACTCAACTAAATAATTGAGCAGATTGTTAATTGATAATCCTTTACGTTGTTTATCTCGATTAATCGTTCGTTTTTAGAACGGATTAGCTTAAAAACCAAAATAAACGAATAAATATTGAGCTAGATCACTAAGCTTTTAGGTGTTTTTTAGGTTGTTCAAAATAAATACAATTATAATGGTTGCATATGAAGAAGTTTATTGTTGCCAAGCGATACGTTGCAATTTTAAGACTGCGCGTTAAACCGGAATTTCGGTTAACAGAAAGGCAACAACTCTTCACTCGCTGGACGTATCTATAACTAAAAGTTGCACGCTCGCCGTTACGGTTGCTGAACAAACAGGTTATCTATCTAACCTCATTCACACATCCTTATTTACACTACTGGCCAGCATGACAATCAAGAGGCGCCTGATCAAATCAGCGCCCAATAATAAAACATTGATGAGCAGGAAGTATCGATCAGTGGCAACGTCCAATAGAAACAGGATAACAAACATAACGTATAAACATTGTTGAAAAGGAAACAAGGCAATGAAACGCGATAATTTTGGAATTTGTCTTACTAAGACTATGCTGTTCAAACACTTACAATCGACTTTTACTCACGTAAGAGCCTATGAGAAAGATGGTACCTCCCCTCTCGATCTCAAGGTATTGTTAGCATTCCCGCAAATGTCAGGTAGAGATTTATTACAAACAATGCAAGGTTCAAGACAATTGGTATGGCGCGCCGATCACCATTGTCCTAGCTTTAAATAAGCCACTTCATTTTGTAAAAACACTTCTATACTGAACTTAAAGAGCATGCTTATGCGTGCTTTTTAAGTTTCATTTATCTTTGATATTCACGTCACTCAATCTTATTTACACTTGATTAACGAGTTATGAGAATTTCTATTCATATGAGACAATCTATTCAAGACAAATGACTATCGCCCTGTTAACATTAGAGTTAATACTCTAATTGGTATTTAATGCAGATGACCAAACCAAAATTCCGATACCTTGCGATCGCCAGTATGCTTCTCGGCACTATGGCTTCGCCAGGCTATGCAGCTCCGCTCACTTTTTCTGAAGCGTGGCAAATTCTCCAAGAGAACAACAACTCTCTTGCGGCTCAACAAGCCAACGTTGAACGTTATCAACACCTTCAGAACTCAACAAGTAGCCTCAATCTTCCTTCTATTACCTTAGGGGCTAACTACACGCACCTTGATAGTGATGTGACGATTAATGGTGAACAGTTTTCAGATAGCTTGAGTGGAGTAAACCCTGCTATATCCGCGATTTTGCGCCCTCTAGTTGGTGGCGTTACCTCAACGATTACCGAACAAGACATCTTTAGCTCTTCCATTCGTGCTGTGTGGCCTATCTTCACTGGTGGTCGAATAACCGCTGCGCAAAATGCGGCTGAAGGTAAAAGCGAAGAAGCGCAAAGCCAACTGTTGATGGAGAAACAAGCTCGCTACGAAGACTTAAGTAAGTATTACTTCTCGGTGATCTTAGCGGAAGACGTGGTGAGAACGCGTCAAGCCGTTGAAGCAGGCTTAACTCAGCATCGTGATTTCGCCATCAAGCTTGAACAGCAAGGACAAATCGCCCGAGTAGAGCGCCTACAAGCCGATGCTTCTTTAGATAAAGCGATTGTAGAGCGCACGAAAGCTCAGAACGATCTTAAAATTGCGCAATTGGCGTTGACCCAAATCCTTGGTCAAAATGAAAGTGTAGAACCCTCTGAACAACTGTTTATCAATAAGAACCTGCCTCATATGGACGTGTTCATTGACCAGACACTCATGACCTACCCCGGCCTTAAGATTCTTGATGCAAAAGAGAAACAAGCAAGCAGCTTAATTAAAGCCGAGAAAGGTAAATACTACCCAGAGGTTTACCTTTATGGTGATTACAGCCTGTATGAAGATGACTCTCTAGCCAGTGAAATGAAACCCGATTGGTTGGTTGGCATTGGTGTGAATGTGCCACTGCTTGATACTTCTGGCCGTTCCGACAAAGTCGCTGCGGCTCACAGTGCCGTATCACAGGTTCAATTCCTTAAGTCACAAGCTAAGCAAGACTTAACCGTGTTGGTACAAAAGACTTACCTTGAAGCAAACCAAGCCATTGAAGAGGTTCAAGGCCTAAACTCGAGCTTGTCTTTAGCTCAGGAAAACCTATTACTTCGTAAAAAAGCCTTCACACAAGGGTTATCTAACTCATTAGAAGTGGTTGATGCCGAGCTTTATCTTGCGAGCATTAAAACCCAGCAATCTGCTGCTCGCTTCAAATACCTAATCTCTCTCAACAAGCTGTTAGCGCTAACCAGCGAAATGAATGCTTACTCCAGTTACTTAACCTCCTCTGTTCCGTCTGATTTCGACTCAAAAACAGACACCGTTAGCCAGTCAAAAGGATAATTCATGAAACCTATTAAGCCCCTTCTTCTATCTTTAGTTGGTATCGGCGTTATTGGCTGGGTCGGATACAGTTTCTATCAAGCTTATCAACCTCAGCCGGTTAAGCTTCAAGGTCAAATCGATGCGCAGCAATACAGCATCTCATCGAAAGTACCTGGCAGAATTGATGAAATATTCGTGCGCAAAGGCGATTCGGTTGAAAAAGGCGAATTGATCTTCTCTCTACTAAGCCCTGAGATTGATGCGAAGCTAGAGCAAGCAAAAGCTGGTCAGAAAGCCGCTGGTGCATTAGCACAAGAAGCAGAGAATGGCGCGCGTACTCAACAGATCCAAGCGGCTAAAGACCAATGGTTGAAAGCCAAAGCAGCTGCCGATCTGATGGACAAAACCTACCAACGTGTAAACAACCTTTACAACGATGGTGTGGTTGCCGAGCAGAAGCGTGATGAAGCCAAAACACAGTGGCAAGCGGCGAAGTACACCGAAAGCGCTGCATTCCAAATGTATCAATTAGCGCAAGAAGGTGCGCGTGACGAAACCAAAGTGGCCGCCACTCAAAAAGCGTTAATGGCAGCGGGTGCGGTAGCGGAAGTTGAAGCTTACGCAAAAGACACACAGATCCACAGCTGGTTTAATGGCGAAGTCTCTCAGGTTCTATTGAGCAGTGGAGAACTTGCACCACAAGGCTTCCCTGTTGTGACTGTTATCGACACCAAGGATGCTTGGGCTGTGCTCAATGTTCGTGAAGACATGCTTAAGCATTTCGAGAAAGGCAGCCAGTTTGAGGCGTACCTACCGGCTCTGGATAAATCATTAACTTTCCAAGTAACTCACATCGCCGTAATGGGTGATTTCGCAACTTGGCGCTCAACAGACGCAGCACAAGGCTTCGATTTACGTACTTTTGAAGTAGAAGCGCACCCTGTCGATACGAGCGAAACACTGCGTATGGGCATGAGCCTAGTGGTTGAGCTTTAGGTGACTTATGTCTGCTAACTCTCAATATACTGGATCGCAATCTAGAGGCTCGCAATCAACTGAGCATCATAGAGCGAAGAATACCTTGCTTCGGCAGTGGGCGATTGTCCGCAAAGACAAATGGTTGTTGTCTTGCCTAACTTGGATTCCTTTGCTGCTTGCTGCCAGTATCTGGCTGATTTTTTCACAAGGGATCGCTCGTGACTTACCGGTCGCAGTTGTCGACCTTGAGCACAGTCAAATCTCGCAACAGTTCACACGCCTTGTTGATGCGTCACCAACGCTGCAAGTCACTCAGAAATACAGCTCTGCGAGTGATGCGGCGAAAGCGATGATCGAACGTGATATCTATGGTTATGTTGTGATACCAAGGCACTTCGACCGAGACCTTCTGCTCGGCTTGAATCCGCAAGTGTCTGTATTCTATAACAGCCAATTTATCTTAATCGGTAAGCTGGTGAACTCTGCCTTGCTGCAGGCTCAAGGGACTTTTAACGCGCAACTTGAAGTCGTGAAACAGCTGTCACACGGTGATACCACGGTGCAATCCGCATTAGGCCAAGCAGTAACGGTACAAAGCCAGATCACGCCGCTGTTCAACAAGAACACCAGTTATGCACAGTTCTTGGTGTCTGCGGTTATTCCTGCACTGTGGCAGATCATGATTGTGGTGGGCACGATATTGGTTTTGACGGCGAACGTTAGAGCTCGTGGGCTTCACGCTTGGTTATCCAACGCCCCTATGAAGTCACTCGCATCAACATTAACGCCCTACCTTGTCTTGTTTTTGATGTTTGGTATCGCGTTTAGTTTTTGGTTCTATGTGCTCTTAGACTGGCCATTTAACGGCAGCTTTGTGGCATTGACTATTGCCCAACTGCTAACCGTGATCAGTTGTATCATTATGGGTTGTTTGTTTTTCTTCTTAACACTTGATCCAGCAAGGGCGATGAGTTTCGCTGGCGCATTTACGGCACCAAGCTTTGCGTTCATGGGTATTACCTTTCCAGTAACAGACATGAACACAGCTGCTCAAATTTGGAGAAGCTTATTGCCCGTGAGTCATTACATCGAAGTACAAACGGCGCAGTCTAGTTATGGTGTGAGCGCAACACAGTCTTTGATCAGCCTCTCTTCTATGTTGTGGTACGCAGTTCCTGCTTTCGTGGTAATGTTGCTAATTAAGAAACACTTGGCGCAATCAACTCTAACTGCACAAGCAGATCCATCTACAAAAGCAGCTATATCTGCAAAAACAACGCCGTCAACACAGCCAGAAGCATCAGCACAACAAGGAGTAAAACGATGAGCTTTACTCAACTGCTCAAGCAAGAACTCTTAGCGGTATTGCGCAACCCTGTCGTGCTTCTTACGGTATTTGGTGGTGTGGTCTTCTATTCCTTCTTGTATCCATTGCCTTACGCGAACCAAGTTCCTCAACAACTGAAAGCTTCGGTTGTGAACTTGGATAAGAGTCAAAGCAGCTATCAATTAGAGCGTATGGTGGATGCCACCTCTCAAATCGAATTGGTTCGTCGAGACTCCACCATCGCCGATGCGAAACAAGCCGTACTTAACCAAGAGATTGGTGGGTTCCTCGTCATTCCAGAAAACTTCTATAAAGACTTGCTGCTCGGTAAGAGCCCGACACTTTCTTACGCTGGTGATGCTTCTTACTTTTTGGTCTACGGAACCATTGTTGAAGGGCTTGCCAAGGCCGGTGGTACGTTAGCTGCGCAAGTTAAGGTCAGCCATTTGTTAGTCGAAGGTGTGCCTTTAGAATCGGCAGCCAAAGGCTACAGTGCATTCAGCTTGAACCTGAAACCAACGTTTAATAGTCGCATGGGATACATCGATTACGTAGTTCCAGCCGTCTTTGTGTTGATCCTGCAACAAACCTTAGCCATGGCTTCAGGTTTAGTTGGTGCAACCCAAAATGCTCAATCGACATTTGGCTACTGGAGTAAGACCTCTCCAGCGAAATTGATGCTTGCCCGCTGTTGTACCTTAGTCGGCATTTATTACCTGTTGTCGATGTACTATTTCGGCGCTAGCTTTTCGATGTATGGGATAAACCAGCTCGCCTCAACAACACAGATCTTAACCTTACTTCTGCCCTTCTTACTGGCCAGTTGTTTGATCGGGATTTTTATTGGTGAGTTAGTGCCACGAAGAGAGCTAGTCACGGTTGTAGTGTTAATCAGTTCAATGCCACTGATCTTCTCTTCAGGTTTTATCTGGCCAGTTGAAATGATGCCCGAATGGTTAGTTCTATTATCACAGCTGTTCCCAAGCACACCGGCTATCCAAGGTTTCTTAGCACTTGATCAGATGGGTGCATCTTGGCAAGAGGTGGCATCTCAATGGACATTACTCTGGGGACAAGTTTTGTTGTGGGGTTCGTTATTGGCACTTAAGCTCTACCACAAATCCAGCAAAAGCACGGTTGGCAATAGCAATAGTGATCGATCCGTTTAGTTTTATGTGCTATCGGAAAGTAGTCATGCTTTCCGCTCATCAAAAAAGCTCTTATAAAGGGCTTTTTTAATATCCTAAGATCCGAATACACTTTCAGCCTTAGAATGTTTATACACCTCGAAAACATATCGAATACTCGAAATCCCCTACGCGCCCTCTATGTCCCTCCAGCCCATCACTCTGAATTCTCCTTCACCCGACTCTATAGCAGCTACTGCATATGCTTATCTCAGCATAAAAAGTATCGACTTATTCCCAAATGATGACAAAACCCGAACAATTGTAAATTTATTGTAAAAATTTCTTTGTTGGCATTATTTTTATGTATAGGATTGTCAGTAGGACTTGGTAGTCCGAATACCATAGTCTTATTGGTGCACATACCAAAAGGATATCCATATAAAGCAAGATCAGTACTTATATTTATTTCGTTTTTCGACCTAGCTACAGCCGTTTATGTTGCCGTCGAATGAAGTAGATATACCGCTGAAATATACAAATCAAATAGAAAACAAACACAACAGCAACAAACATAATTTATTAAAAAGACAGGGAAAACCATGAAAAACATACGTGAATTATTTTTTGGGTTTATATTATTGTTTAGTTCCAGTGCATTTGCAGAAGAAGGATCATTTAGTCAAAGTATCAGTAACTTGAGCCAAAGTGTTGATGGTTTTTTCAATGACTACACAGGGTGGTTCGTTGGATTAATATTTAAAAGTGTCCCACTTGGTGAAGCAAACTTCCCAATCATTGTTGGCTGGCTATTGCTCGCCGCGATTATCTTTACTGTTTATTTTGGCTTTGTTCAATTTAAGCGAGTCGGTATGGCTGTAGATATCATTAGAGGCAAGTACACAGACCCTAACTCAATAGAAGACGGCGAAGTTTCCCATTTTCAAGCTTTAGCTACTGCCCTTTCTGGAACCGTCGGGCTTGGTAACATTGCCGGTGTGGGTGCTGCACTTGCGATTGGTGGCCCTGGCGCGACATTCTGGATGATCTTGTGTGGCCTTCTGGGTATGGCTTCTAAGTTCTGTGAGTGTACCTTAGGTGTGAAATACCGAACTATCCTACCTTCAGGTGTTGTTTCGGGTGGTCCAATGTACTACCTAAGCCAAGGTCTGGGTGAAAGAGGTTTAGGCGGACTAGGTAAAGTGCTCGCTATTGGTTTCGCATTAATGTGTATTTTAGGCGCATTAGGCGGCGGTAACATGTTCCAAGCTAACCAAGCACACGCCATGTTAACTTACGCATTTGATGTACCAAGTGAATACGGTGTGATCACTGGCCTTGTACTTGCCTCTTTAGTTTTCTCTGTAATTGTTGGTGGTATGCCTTCTATCGCATCGGTAACAGAAAAAGTTGTTCCTTGGATGGCTGCTCTGTATATCGGTATGGCTCTGATTGTTATCGGTTCTAACCTTGATCAAGTTGGCCCTGCGTTCAGCGCAATCTTTACAGGTGCATTTACTGGTGAAGGTGTTGTTGGTGGATTTATTGGTGCGCTAATTCAAGGCTTGAAACGTGCAACATTCTCGAACGAAGCAGGTGTAGGTTCAGCAGCTATCGCTCACTCAGCGGTTAAAACAAAAGAACCAATCACCGAAGGTCTAGTATCACTATTAGAACCGTTCGTTGATACGGTAATCATTTGTACAATGACCGCATTGGTTATCACTATCGCTGGTTTAAACGTAGGTCCATTCGATGGCTCTGGTTTAACGGGTGTAACGCTGACTGCTGCATCGTTTACTGAAACGGCAGAAGTATTCAAATACACACTCGCTCTCGCAGTAATCATGTTTGCGTTTTCTACCATGATCTCTTGGTCGTACTACGGTCTTAAAGCTTGGACTTACCTATTTGGTGAAGGCAAAACAACGGAGCTGATTTTCAAAGTGATGTTCTGTGTGTTTGTTGTTATTGGTGCCACGATTCAATTTGGTGCGGTAATCGACTTCTCTGATGCGGCTATCTTTGCGATGTCTATCTTCAACATTCTTGGTCTGTACTTCTTGATGCCAGTTGTGAAGAAAGAACTGCAATCGTTTGTTGCTCGTGTGAAATCAGGCGAAATCAAAACGTATGAGAAATAACGTTTAGTGGAATGAGGTTTTGCTCTAGTAGCTAACTGCATTCTAAGAAACGACACAACTCTAAAAACGAAACTGTTCTAAAAATTTTTGTAAGACCCTTTGCTTGAGAAAGCGAGAACAGGACTGCAACTTATCCAAAATCCCTACCAGCTTGGCTTGTGGGGATTTTTTATGTCTGAACGATTAGGCGAATAACTACCTTCAATGCCCTGCTCACTCTTTTCACCCTTTTCACTCTGTTCATCATCGTGTTCAACATCGACACGACGAACCAACTCTTCTACTTTGATCATCTCTTTTTGCGCTAATGGCGAGCGACAATCATCGAAACAATAAGCTATGGTGCAGTTCTCACAAAGATACTCTGGCATCACTCCATCCCTTGTCGTCAAAGCAGCCAAATGCGAGCTAGCAATCGACTGCGTGTTCATCCTGAACAACACTATTATGCAGCGACTCTGAGCTGAAAATATGTATGCAAAGTCATTTAATAGACAACAAGTAACATATCATTGTGGATATACGTAACTATTCACAAATATCTAAGCAAACAATGAAAACACGCAAATAATCAATAATGAGAAAGCACCGGATCTATGCTCTCGACAAACGCAAAACGCCCACATCACGTGTGTGATGTGGGCGTTTCAATATTTAGTGAAAAACTAACGTTAGGTTGGTAAAGCCTTCGGCTTATAGACCCATCTCTTCAGTGAGAGTTTTGATCTGTTTGAGGTCCATGGTGTGGACTTCAATCATTTGTCTTATATCACTCAGTCGAGAGTTAGCGTTATCTTGCTTCTCACACGCGTCAGATTTCGCATCCCATGATGTGCCATCTAAGTAAACATCACACGCTTTCTTAAGAGAACCAAGATTCTGCTCGAGTTGATCTCTTTCTTTCTCAAGTTTTTCAAGTTCTTGAGAAATCTGTAATTCTTTTCGGAAAACTTCACGCGCACGCTCAAACAAAGTCGATTGCATGTCAGCCTGACGATTAAGTTTCTGGTTGTCTTGCTGAGTTTGCTCTAACGTTTGCTTCTGTTCGTTTAGCTGCTGCTCTAACGAGTAGTTCGCTTTCTCTAAAACCGAAGACTGCTTCGCTAGGTCTTGGAGCTCTTTTTGATGTTCTTCTGTTTGTTTTACTAGAGCGGCTTCTACTTTTGCATCGATTTCGGTATCGACTTTTGCCACTTTAGTTTCAACGGATGTCATCAACTGTGTTTTGCTGTCATGCAGTTCTTGATAACGAGTTTCGAGTACCTGATAAGTGGACTCCCACTTCGAAGCCGTGATTGTAGAACCGATCAAGCCACCTAACGCCAAACCTATAACCGCAGCAATGCCGATATAAAGCTGACTGCGCTTATCGCGTTCTTCAATAACAACCACTTCATCTTGTTCGCTTTGTCCAGATTGCTGGTTCACTAGCGGGTACTCCCAAAAATTTGTTTAACGTTACACGGTCACTGATACTGATACTGATACTGATACTTTAAGCTCAACTAAACCTATTGCCCAAGCCAGAAGCACTTGAGCTTTGCTAACACGTTTATCCTATCTGCTCACAGACAGATTTAACGAGTTAACTCCGAAATCATCAGGCTGGCAGTATACAAAAGGAAGCTGCTAACGATAACAATCACTACCCATTTTTGCAGTTTTTCGTTTGTCCGGTAACGAAACAGCACAAATGCCAAAGCCAATAAAAAAACAATCGCTATTAATCGAGTCATAACTCCTCCTTGTTTCTCTATTTTATACCATTTAAATAAGCAAGTTACGTCAGAGACTCGTTGTTTGATCATTTAGTTGAACAACATTTGAGCAAACAGATATTTTGTAGCTGACATCACATTTTATATGATCTAGGATACGCCTACAGATTACCTAATTATTTAGGTAATTGTTCCGATGAAGACTGCAGGAGAGTGGTTTTTAACTAAATATTAACATTTAGTTAGATAAACCCGCCGAAGAAGTAAATCTTTCAGGCGCTTTGTGCTGGAGAAATCCAGAAAAGTGAGGACTGTCGTTGGAGGAACCTCTGGAGAGAACCGTACTACTTTTTTTGTAGCAAGCGGTCGCCGAAGGAGCAAGCTTAGTGCCCGTTACTTATCTATAAGTGATTCGCTAAGTGAAACTCTCAGGCAAAAGGACAGAGGAGTGGAAAGCAACAGCCTTAATTAACAAAAGAATTCTATCTAGAAATCCGTATGTATTAAGTAGTGCTATCGATCCCTGTGATCTGCACTGCCTTCCCTCTTCTCCTTAAATTTTTAATTTATTAAGGGGAATCTATGAACCACCTACAAGCTACACTACAAACCATCAACCAATTCGTTTGGGGACCACCACTGCTTATTCTGCTAGTGGGTACAGGTATCTACTTTACTTTTCGCTTAGGCTTACTCCAGTTTAGATACCTCCCAACTGCACTGAAAATGGTGTTCAGCAAAGACAAATCTGGTACGGGTGACGTATCGAGTTTCGCGGCTTTGTGTACTGCACTTTCAGCAACCATTGGTACAGGTAACATCGTTGGTGTAGCGACCGCAATCAAGATTGGTGGCCCTGGTGCCCTATTCTGGATGTGGCTTGCCGCTGTATTTGGTATGGCGACCAAGTACGCAGAATGTCTACTCGCCGTTAAATACCGCAGAACCGATAGCAATGGCGAAATGGTTGGCGGCCCAATGTACTACCTGCAATACGGTGTCGGCTCACGAATCTTAGCGGTAATGTTCGCTGTCTTCGCGCTCGGCGTTGCTTGCTTCGGTATCGGTACCTTCCCACAAGTCAACGCTATCTTGGACGCAACTCAAATCTCATTTGGCGCTTCGCGTGAGATGTCTGCTGTCGTTCTTACGATATTAGTGGCAGTGGTTACCCTTGGTGGTATCCAATCTATCGCTAAAGTGGCAGGGAAAGTTGTTCCTACTATGGCGGTTATGTACGTCGTCGCGTGTTTAAGCGTTCTGATTTCAAATGCCGACCAACTACTGAATGCCATTACCCTTGTTGTGACTTCTGCGTTTACCAACACAGCAGCAACCGGTGGTTTCTTTGGCGCGAGCATCATGCTTGCTATCCAATCAGGTATCGCTCGTGGTGTGTTCTCGAACGAATCTGGCCTAGGTAGCGCACCAATGGCTGCAGCAGCGGCTAAAACAGACTCATGTGTGAAACAAGGACTTGTCTCTATGACAGGTACCTTCTTCGACACCATCATCATCTGTACGATGACAGGTTTGGCGCTTATCTTAACGGGTGCTTGGCAGACTGATCTTTCAGGCGCTGCGATGACCACTCACGCATTCGCTGTTGGTCTGAATGCAGATACCCTTGGCCCTATGTTGGTTTCTGTTGGCTTAATCTTCTTTGCGTTTACAACAATTTTAGGTTGGAACTACTACGGTGAGCGCTGTGTTGTGTTCTTGCTAGGTACCAAAGCTGTATTGCCTTACAAGATCATCTTCATTGCGTTGGTGGCTTCTGGTGCATTCTTAAAGCTCGACATGATCTGGATAATGGCTGATATCGTGAACGGCCTAATGGCAATTCCGAACCTAATCGGGCTTATCTTGCTGCGCCACGTTGTTATCGAAGAAACCAAGCTATTCTTCAAACCGTTGACGTCTTCAAATGATTGTGAAGCAGTTAAAGCGTAAACTGAAGTGATTGAATACCAAGCCCGCATTCAACTGCGGGCTTTTTTATTTTCATCACATAGCGAAACGTCTTAAATTATTATGCAGCACATATGCCCTTATAAATAACAAGAATATTAAATCGACCACTATGCGATTTAATAAAGAAGATAGAAGACTACTAAAAAGAACACTAATAAAACCAACACTTAATTAGATATTACTTATATTTAACAGATTGTGCGTAGGTGTCAGGCGTTTTGTAACAAACATATTAAATTTATTTTCGTTTCAACGACACAAAAAACCAGAAGAATAAAACATGTGACTTTAATTCATATATTAGTCAGTTTATAGTCATCTACATTGTAGAGAGAATTATAATAAAAATAAAACGTTGGCTATATGATCAGATTCGACCCGATTAAAAACCGTATTTATAACGATGAACGTTCTATTAAAGTAGGATACCGTGAAACTCGGGTCCTGGAGTTATTACATAAAAACTCACCCGATATTGTTAACAAACAAGATATTATTAGCTTCGCTTGGGGAAACGAGTTCATAGGGGATACGTCACTAGCGAAAAGTATAAGTTTACTGCGCCAAGGGTTCGTTAGATTAGGCATCAAAGAAACCCCAATCGTCACCGTTCCTAAGGTGGGCTATCGCCTTATCGATGAGTGCGTGGTAATCGACTCCCCCATCAATAATGCAGCCACAACTCCCCTTGCTGATGCGAGCAACCTGATACCCGTCGGCAATAACGGTATTGCTATCGGTACAGCTGTTGCAGTCGAACCTAAGCCTAACCCTAAACAAAGTTCGTCGGCTTACTTTCCCACTGCTGAAAACCGAAACAAGTTGTGCTACTTCACCACTGGCTGCTTACTGTTGGCATCAGCGTTATTGGCTTTTGCTAAGGTTAATGAGAGAAACCTCAGCGATATCAACCCCGTTAACCGGCTCAGCGAGCAATGGATAGGTCAAATACAAGTTTTCCAAGCCCCTGAAATGGCGATGACGCCAGAGCTAGAAAGCATTCTCTATCAGTATCAATGTGATTGCGTGGCGTACATTAGCGAAGAAGCGGAATATTCTGAGCTCTCTATTCTGAACAAAGCCACACGCCAGTCCGTCAACATCTTTTACACGCCAACCCAACTAGATCAAGCCAGTACCGAACTGGCCCTATTCCTAGAAAGAGGTCAATTATGATGCCAATCGTTGCGCTCATTTCTGCATTCGTTTTATTGGTTGGCATATGGAGTATCCCTTCGCCCCAACCAAAAGAAGAGCATCGCTACCAACATAGCGTGGTGGACCTGATAGTGAATGACAATGTATTACGTACCGACGGATTAACGAAAATAAGTAACAACAAGGTGCTGCACCTGATGTCCGTTCAAGACGACAACATGCCCGACCCACTTGTTCTGCGATTCAGAGGAACAGCCCGTCCTTCTCAATCACTTTTCTTTTCTATTTCTGGCACCATTGACTTAGTCTCTGTGCAAAAAATAAATAAAACAATGAATGACAGCCGATTGGCGCCTTACCTGTTAATCAACAATGACCCATTAACGGTAAAGATTGATATCTTAAGTTCGAATGATTTATTTGCCATCATTAAAACGTGTAATACAGGCCGAACGCAACTTCTGGCCAAACGATAATTAGAGATAGTTTAACCACTAGCAAAAAGTGCCCTATTATCAAGTAGCAAGCTTTTCCGATATTACACATAAAAAACGGATGGTTATTTTCATTATTTTATTAGTAATACAATTATTACAGTCTTCCTTACTTTAAGTGTTTGCATTTTAAAACCGATAGCAAAGCAAAATATTCAAGTTAGATTTTTACTCTTTGTCACTCACTACCTGCCCACCTTAAAACTACGAGTATTGTGAATGGTTATACCTGTTCTTCTAATTAACCATTCATACAAACGCCAAAAATAACGTCAAATAATTTTGACGTCTAAGCCCGAATAATGGGCCTTCATTTTTCTAAAAACGGTTTGAGCCCCATCAAACAATTTACGTTCAGTTGCATACTCTTTCACCGTAAAAACACTAATGACAATACAAGCCATTGAATTAACTGGGTAATTTAATTCAACCCTTTTCAGTATCTATCTATTTATCAACATGAAAAAGTGAACTTGTCTTGTTAACTGCACGGCACACAAAACATTATCAAAATAGAAAAATTACAAATGAGGGAATTGTTAATGATCACAGTAAACAGAAGTCTCTTAGCAACCGCAGTGTTGTCTGTTCTATCAACCGGTGTAAATGCGAAGATTTACCCAGACCAAATAGTGTTTGACCAACTTGGTGAAGATGTCTGTCGCTCTGGTTATCGTCCTATAGACCGTTATGAAGCAGAAGAGCAGAAGAGTACTTTGGTCGCTCGCATGGGCACTTGGCAGATCACCGGGTTAAAAGGAAACTGGGTAATCATGGGGCCGGGTTATCATGGCGAAATTAAGCAATCAAGCAGTGGGTCAACGTTCTGTTACCCAAACAACGACCAATCTGAAATCCCTAACTATTCCGCCAAATCGGTTCAGGAAGGCAGCGAAATCGATGTTCAGTATGAATTAGTGAACAACCGTAACGACTTTGTACGCCCATTAAGCTACTTAGCCCACAACCTAGGTTACGCTTGGGTTGGCGGTAATAACAGTCAGTACGTGGGCGAAGACATGACGATAAAGCGCTCTGGCAACAGTTGGGTAATACAAGGAAATAACAATGGCTCTTGTAGCGGCTATCGCTGTGATGAAAAAACCAAAATCACCGTCGACAATTTTGCCTACACCGTTAACGACGACAACTTTTGGCATGGTGATGTTGTCGAGTCGGATCGTGAACTAGTGAAAACGGTTTACGCGACGGCAAGAAACAACAGCAACATCGCGCAACAAGTGGTGGTAGACCTAAAAGTAGACGAATCAACAAACTGGTCGAAAACGAACAGCTACGGATTCTCACAGAGCGTTCAAACAGAGAACACCTTCAAGTGGCCTTTGGTTGGCGAAACTAAGCTCACCGTTAAGTTCGAGGCTAACCAAAGCTTCGCTGAAACAAATGGCAACTCCACTAGCGAACAAGTAACACTTCAAGCTCGTCCTATGGTTCCTGCGAATTCGGAGCTACCGATTCGAGTTGAGCTGTATCGTTCAAGCATCTCTTACCCGTACCGATTCAACGCCGATATTAGCTACGATGTTGAATTCAACGGCTTCCTTCGTTGGGGTGGCAACGCATGGCATACCCATCCAGATAACCGTCCATACAAGGCTCATACCTTCACTATGGGCCGTGGCAGCAGTGAATCTGCCGACATTCGCTACCAATGGGATCACCGTTACATCCCAGGTGAAACTAAATGGTGGGATTGGGGCTGGGCGATTAAAGAAGCTGGCTTATCAAGCATGCAATACGCGACTGGCGGAAGCTTACGCCCCTTCCACTCTTACGTGTCTGGAGATTTCTACGCTGAATCTCAATTTGCAGGTACTATCGAAATTGGACAAGCAACACCAATTACTAACAATCTACGCAGCAAAAGAAGCGTTGATTCGGCTCATGAAACCAGTGAACGCATTGGCGACATCGAAGTTACCACCAACTTCAATGCTGATGAGTTGAGTGACTTAGGTTTCGAAGGTGCAGAGATGAACATTAGCGTCGTTGAATAACTGCGCTGTTGAATAAGATCGGTACAAAGATCTACCAGTAATAAAGCACAAAGCCCACGTCGTGGGCTTTCATATATTCATGTTCAACTGGAAACGGTGAACTACACAGGCTCTTCCATCAGAAGCTTAACACCCAGCCCAACCAACACCATGCCCGTCACGCCTTCCATCCACTTCATAAAACTCGCGTTTTTGAGCAAGTTTTTAGCGGAATTAAGAGCGCCAGCCAAACCACATTGCCATACCATCGCAATCATAAAGTGTACCGAAGCCATCAACATAGATTGCAATAAAGGCGAACCTTCAGGGTTTACAAATTGAGGTAAAAAGGCCAGATAGAAAACTGCTGTTTTTGGGTTAAGAACGTTAGACAGAAAGCCTTCACGCAAAGAACGCTTTGCACTGTAAGCCTGCTGAGCTTGTTCTCCGACCTTCAAACCGCCACCGTTTTTCATCAACGCTCGCAAACTGCTTAAGCCAAGCCAGATGAGGTAAACCGCACCTACCATCTTAACGGCTTGAAAGAGTTCAGCGGATTGGGCGAGGATTGCAGATATACCCACAGCAGAGAAAAACGCGTGTACATACAAGCCGCTACAAATACCAAAGCTCGTCATACAACCGTCAGCTAAGCCAGAGCGGCTAGTATTGCGAATCACCAAAGCCGTATCTAAGCCCGGCGTTAGCGTTAAAATAGTGATGGCAATTAGAAATGCCTCAAAGTTCAAAATATCCATATCATTGTCATTTTTGTTCAGCGATCTATCATCAATACCGTGTATCTGAACAATTCGCAAGCAACAATTGCCACCAGCTATACAACTCACTGATTTTGTGCACAATAGAACAGTTTGATTTGTTAAGAAATAGTAAATTCAAGGCATCGTACCGCCTCATGCTTTTCTCGCTATATCTTCGACTGCGAAGGTCGGCGTCATTAAAAAGCAAAGCCATAATCAAAGTACACGAGATGAACCTTAACGCTGACGCAGCCCTAAGGATCATTTAAAGAAACCAAATTAAGAGTAGTCAAATGAGCGCATTCAAAAAACTAGTCGAACACTCTCAAAAATGTTCACGCTTTCAACACCTAGCTTCTATTTGTGGTTGGGACCAAGCTTCAATGATGCCAGCAGGTGGTAACCAAGCTCGTAGTGAAGCGATGGCCGAGCTTTCTGTTCATATTCACGGCTTAATGACTCAACCACAGCTTGGCGATTGGATTGCAGACGCTGAAAATGAAGCGCTGAACACTGAGCAACAATCGTCACTTCGTGAAATAAAACGCCAGTGGCAACAAGCAAACCTACTTCCAGAAAAACTGGTTGAAGCGAAATCTCTATCGGGTTCAAAATGTGAACATGCGTGGCGTAGCCAACGCGGTAACAACGACTGGGTTGGATTCGAAAAGAACTGGCGTGAAGTGGTTGAGCTTTCTCGTGAAGAAGCGCAGATTCGCGCAGACGCAGCCAATCTAACGCCTTATGATGCGATGCTGGATATTTATGAACCGGGCACCAGCTCTACTTCACTTGATACCCTATTTGCAGACGTTAAAACTTGGCTTCCAGGTTTAATTGATGAAGTGATCGAAAAACAATCGAGCGAGCAATTTAACGCACCATCAGGTATCTATTCGACCGAGAAACAGAAAGCACTGGGTTTAGAAGTCATGAAGCTGCTTCAGTTCGATTTTGAACACGGCCGATTGGATGAAAGTGTTCACCCATTCTGTGGCGGCGTGCCTTCAGACGTGCGTATCACAACACGCTATGACGAAGCGGAATTCGTTCAAAGCTTAATGGGTATTGTGCATGAAACAGGCCACGCACGTTACGAACAAGGCTTACCAAAACACCTAGCAGGACAACCAGCGGGGGAAGCTCGTTCTATGGGCATTCATGAATCTCAATCTTTATTCTTCGAGATGCAAGTCGGCCGCAGCGACCCGTTCATTGGACACTTAGCGAACTTGGCTGGTCAGCAATTCTCAGGCTCAGAATTTGAGAAAGAAAACTTCCAGAAGATCTACACGCGCGTGAAGAAAGACTTCATCCGTGTCGATGCTGATGAACTCACCTACCCTGCACACGTTATCCTGCGTTACGAGATTGAGCGTGACTTGATCAACGGCAAGATCAAACACACTGACGTGCCAGAGTTATGGAATACCAAGATGCAGTCTTACCTTGGTTTAAGCACTCAAGGTAACTTCACTAACGGCTGTATGCAAGACATCCACTGGACAGACGGCGCATTTGGTTACTTCCCATCGTACACATTAGGTGCGATGTACGCGGCGCAGTTCATGGCTTCAATGAAGAAAACGGTAGATATAAACTCTGTGATTGAAAGCGGTGACCTATCCCCTATCTTCACTTGGTTAGAATCAAACATTTGGAGCAAAGGCAGCCTGCTGACCACTGATGACTTGGTGAAAGGTGCAACGGGCGAAACCTTGAATGCGCAATACTTCAAAGACCATTTGAGAAGTCGTTATCTGTAGATAAAACGCCCAACTACATTGAAGGTTTCTACTTGCAGAGCTTGCTGTGTAAGTAGAACCAAGCTGAAAAAAGCATAGTACAAGTATTGTAAGTCAAAAGTCACAATTATGGCTGAAGGGTAGCTTTGGTTCTAACTAGAAAAGGGGCACTTCTGAGTTACGAAGTGCCATCTGTGAAGGTTCTGGACATTTCCGAGTTGCGTTTTATCTAATTTAGTAAGTCATGAATTAACAGAAGTAGGGCAACTCGCTTAGTCAAGTGTCCAGTATCACTGGTGCAGATCAGTTATCATATTTTAAGTAAATCACTCTAGAAAGGAAGCGAAACCTATGAATTTTAGTTTTGAACAACTTCTCGCGTTCGTGACCGTTTATGAACAACTCTCGTTTAGCAAAGCCGCGGTCAAACTCAATAAGCACCGAACTACGATAGGGCAGGTGATTACCAACCTTGAAGACCAACTAGCGGTCAGTTTGTTTGAACGAGTGGGGCGTTCGGTAGAGCCAACTGAAGATGGTCACCTTCTTTATCACAATGCTAAATTAACCATCGAGCAAGCGCGTACTTTCGATAAATTGGCGCTAAGCCTCTCTTATGGTGGATTAGAAAGCGTCAACATCGCTTATTCTAGTGTGATTCCTCATCGCGCTTTGGTTGAAATCCGCCAGCAATTTCTTCGCGATTTTCCGCTAATGCGCGTGAACTTTTTTGTTAGGAATAAACAGGACATCAAAAGAGGCATAGATAGTGGCGAATACCATTTTGGTATCGTCAATGTGCATGACCGTCAGGCGATGTATAGCTTTGATGCTACTTTCCTTGGGCATTTCGAATTTCTCCCTTTTGTTCAAAAAGGTGGAGATCTATCTAGGTTGGAGAAAAGTGCAGTCTTGGTGGCTCTGAAAAACAGCAAACAATTTGTCTTACGATCTTTTATTGAAGAAGGTATGTCAGAGAAGATTATTTACAGCTCAGACAATGAAGCAATCGATCAACTTGCCCTAGTGATAAAGATGGTCGAAGCGGGGTTGGGTTGGGCGTTACTGCCTAAAACCTTTTCTAATACTGAGTTTGCCAATCATGCTATTGAGCCAGTTGAAGCCGATGAGATGCTAGAGGGCTTCAAGTTTGGCTTCGCGCTTTGGTGTCCACATTCCAAACAAATTGTTGATATTAAAAAGTCGTTAATCACCGTGATAAACAATTATCGCAAGCGATTTGAAGATGGTCTCCGTCGTTAACTCATAGACTCATCCAATTTTTTAACAAGGTTCAATTAGAGCCTTGTTTTCGTTTCAGTTAACTTTAAGTTCGAGTTTTGATGGATTACACCCTTTATATAGGAGTGTGAGGTATCAAGCTGACTATCTCTTCAGTCATGTCACTTTCCCTGTACCTTTAAATAATATAAAAGATATCATACAGTTTGTTGTGATTTTACCCCCAGCCCGTGAAGATAAAGTGACTAAATGGTTGATGTGATACATAGCAATTGTTCACAACTAAAGTTCATAAGGATGGATGACTTTTAGTAGGGAAAATGTTCGCACCCTAAACGATGTAGAGTATTCAATCTAAGTGATTTTGGGGCAGATCTGAGCTAGCAGGCACTTTGCAAGAAAAGCGCCACGAGTAAAACTTCAGGCTTATGAAGCCTCTGGACATTTCCGTTTTAGCAAGATTGCCAATTAAGCAAAGCATGAATTAAAAGGATAGAAAAAGTCGCTTACGTGATTGTCAGGGATCATTAGACCACTACAACTTCAATTGTCAGTTATAACTAAAACGGCACCTAGCCTTTGAGCAAAAAACCCTATATAACTCATCCCCACCTTCATGCTCTCTTACTCGAAAGAAAAAAATACTCTTCCCTCCCTCCTCATACGCGAGAGCTAGCTCAGCATCATCTCTTATCAAACCTTCAGCTACTAAGTGAACTTCTAACGCATCGAGTGCTTTTTCTTCTAAGGCTTTATCGTGAATTGGTTTAAAACCTCCAAATGAAAGGGAAGAAAAAAAAAGAGCAAAAACAAAAAAAACAATTCGCATAACTATTCCTTTTTTATTAGTTCAATACTAATTCCAGTTTAGTAAGAAATTAAGATTGTCGCAGCAGTGAAACTAAATAGATAGCTCTCGTTTCATGCAATTAATGTCGGAGTTCATCATTCTTATTATGGTAAATGGGTAAATTAGCTACCAAAAACAACCCTCAGACCGCCTCAAACGCTCTCAGCGAGGATTTTGGGCTTGTTCAAGGCTATGCTCATACTACCTTGTATGTGTGTGACTCTTTCAGTGCGATTTACAGAGCAAAAACTAGGGCGTGTTGATCTTTGCTGTACATTTCGCGTTCAACAATACATCGGTAG
>NZ_JBFSRM010000006.1:0-231269 GCF_041465805.1 Vibrio sp. 10N.239.311.G01 | reverse complement strand
ATTTCACAATAATTCATCAATCTTAATTAGATCACATTTTTACTTTAATTGGTATTATCTGTGACTCCACACTTGCTTGTTATCACTTATAGATAACTAGTCTTGAAGGTATTTACCTTCAGCGATCTGCCAAAATGCTCTAATTAACGGATTTTCTAACTGCGATCGCTTACAGCACACTCCTAATTCAAACGGCTTGATTGGCTCTATTTTTAAGCGGTCGACTTTATCTCTCACAGGACTGTTGTTGATTACAACGTCTGGCGCAATACCAACCCCACAACCTAGCGCAACCATGCTTACAATCGCCTCATGACCTGATACCTGAGCGTAAATGTTGGGCTTTATCTTCATCTTTTTGAACCATGCGTTCGCACGTTCTCGTGCAGTACCTGCTTCTGGGATGATAAAAGGTACTTCATTCCAGTTTGGTTTATCTGATTGCAGCTGCTGGCTAAAACTACTCACACCGGATGGGATGATGACTGACAGTGGTATATCGCTGATGGTTTCGAACTCTAATCTTGAGGGAAGAATGTCTGGCTTCGCTGAGATAGCAATATCTGCTTCATCATTTAAAATATTGTCGATGGATTGAGCTGGATCGCCTGTAGAGAGCTTAAATTCAATGTACGGATGAATAGCTCTGAATTCGGTTATGAGCTCAGGTAGGTGACTGTAGCTAGCCGTTACTGAACAAAATATACGGATCTCACCTTTAAGTTCTTGCTCTCCGCCCTTCAGGTGAAGGTTATATTGCTGCCACTCTCCCACGATGCTCAATGCTACAGGCAATAGGTGTTTTCCTGCTGGGGTAAGATCAACACTGCGGTTGTCTCTGATTAGCAGTTCTTGTCCTGTTTCCTCTTCAAGCTTTTGTATCTGACGGCTCAGCGCTGAAGGACTGACGTGCATAGCAGCAGCGGTTTTGCTGAAACTCTTGCTGTCGCATAAATGTATAAATAATTGTAGAGATTTTATGTTCATGTTCTGCGATCGTTTCCATGTTGCATTTATTGCAATAACTAATTGTGAATATATCACTTTCAGCAACGGAGTGTCTGTTTTAGTATGAAGTCATTCGATAGAGAGATATCGACCTTACGGACTTATTTTTAAAGGAGTGCCCTAGAATGGCTAACTATTTCAATACATTAAACCTTCGTGAACAACTAGACCAATTAGGTCGTTGCCGCTTTATGGATCGTGAAGAATTCGCGACAGAAGCTGAATACCTTGAAGGTAAGAAAATCGTAATTGTTGGTTGTGGTGCTCAAGGCCTAAACCAAGGTCTAAATATGCGTGATTCTGGTCTAGACGTATCTTACGCTCTACGCCAAGCGGCAATTGATGAAAAGCGTCAATCATTCAAAAATGCTGATGAAAACGGCTTTGTTGTGGGTAGCTACGAAACGCTAATCCCTCAAGCAGACCTAGTAATCAACCTTACTCCTGATAAGCAACACACAAACGTTGTTGAAACAGTAATGCCTCTAATGAAGCAAGGCGCTGCTCTTGGTTACTCTCACGGCTTCAACGTTGTGGAAGAAGGCATGCAATTACGTGCTGACCTTACTGTAGTAATGGTTGCACCTAAGTGTCCTGGCTCTGAAGTTCGCGAAGAGTACAAACGTGGCTTCGGTGTACCAACACTTATCGCTGTTCACCCAGAAAACGACCCTAAAGGCGAAGGTTGGGATATCGCTAAAGCTTGGGCTGCAGGTACTGGTGGTCACCGTGCAGGTTGCCTAGAGTCTTCTTTCGTAGCAGAAGTTAAATCTGACCTGATGGGTGAGCAAACTATCCTTTGTGGCATGCTACAAGCGGGTTCTATCGTATCTTACGAGAAGATGATTGCTGATGGCATCGAACCTGGCTACGCAGGCAAGCTTCTACAATACGGTTGGGAAACGATTACTGAAGCACTTAAGTTTGGTGGCGTAACTCACATGATGGATCGCCTATCTAACCCGGCTAAAGTTAAAGCGTTTGAGCTTTCTGAAGAGCTTAAAGACCTAATGCGTCCGCTTTACAACAAGCACATGGATGACATCATCTCTGGTCACTTCTCTAGCACAATGATGGCTGACTGGGCGAACGATGACGTGAACCTACTAGGCTGGCGTGAAGAGACAGGCGAAACTGCATTCGAAAACTACCCAGCTTCTGACGTAGAAATCTCAGAGCAAGAGTACTTCGACAACGGTATCCTAATGGTTGCTATGGTTCGTGCCGGTGTTGAGCTAGCATTCGAAGCTATGACGGCATCAGGCATCATTGATGAGTCTGCTTACTACGAATCTCTACATGAGCTTCCACTAATCGCAAACACAGTTGCTCGTAAGCGTCTTTACGAAATGAACGTTGTAATCTCTGATACTGCTGAGTACGGTAACTACCTATTCGCTAACGTAGCAACACCGCTACTACGTGAGAAGTTCATGCCTTCAGTAGCAACGGACGTCATCGGCCGTGGTCTAGGTGAGACATCTAACCAAGTTGATAACGCTAAGCTAATTGAAGTAAACGAAGCTATCCGTAACCACCCTGTAGAATACATTGGTGAAGAGCTACGTAGCTACATGAGCGACATGAAGCGTATCGCTGTTGGCGGTTAATCTTCCAGTTCATCACTGAATAAAAATAGCCCTGAACATTTGTTCGGGGCTTTTTTATGCTTGCAACTATTTTACCGGTGAAGGCTTGATAGATTGAGGAAAAAATAAAGGCTTACCCGAAGGTAAGCCTTTATTCGAACTTGAACTGATTGAAAAAAATGACTATTTGTCTGAAAGCTTTGCTTCTAGTTCAGCCAGTTTTTGTTCCATTTCAGTGAGCTTCTGGCGAGTGCGAAGCAGTACTTGTGTTTGAACATCAAACTCTTCACGGCTCACAACGTCTAGCTTGTTGAGTTGGCCTTGGATAACTTGGCGAACTTTTTGGTCTACGTCTGAACCAAGCTCTTTTACTGGTTGAGGCATAGAATCGTGGATCTGCTTAGCAATTTGCTCTAGTTTTTTTGGATCAAACATATCAATTAAAACTCCTGAATATTTATCACTATTCTATTTAATCACATCAAAGATGTCGCCTATGGCGTACAAAAAAAAGCCACCGAAGTAGCCTTTTTATTGTTAATACGACAGGGAAATTACTTATTGTTAGCTAATTCTCTGTGCGCCGCTTTTGCTTCATCAACACGGGCCAGCTTCTCGAGATCTTTATCTTCGAGGAAAACTGGAATTGGTTTATGTTTTTCGGCTAAGTAGCTATAAATAACCGGCAGAACAAACAGCGTAAACAGCGTACCAATCGCCAGACCAGCAACGATAACAATACCGATACTAAAGCGCTGAGCTGCACCTGCACCCGTGGCGTACATCAGTGGGATCAGGCCTGCAATCATCGCCGCTGTTGTCATTAGGATTGGACGTAGACGTACCCTTGCCGCCTCCATAACCGCCTCTTTGCGTGATAATTTATTATGCAGCTGCTCTTCTTTTGCTACCTCACAGATCAAGATACCGTGCTTGGTAATCAGACCAACCAAGGTAATCAGCCCCACTTGCGAGTAGATGTTCATCGTCGCTGCGCCCCAAGCGAGCGCAATCAATGCACCACATATTGCGAGTGGCACCGACACCATGATAACCAATGGATCTTTTAACGACTCAAATTGAATCGCCAGAACCAAGAAGATGATCGCCAGTGCTAAACCGAACGTCACATACAGTGCGCTGCCTTCTGTTACAAACTGACGCGACTCACCCATGTAGTCATGGTTATAGCCTGCAGGTAATTTGGTTTGGGCAATGTTTTCAAACCAGTTTACCGCATCACCCATCGCCGCGCCCGGCATAGGAACCGCACCGACCGTCGCTGAGTTCAACTGGTTGAAGTGAGGAAGAGAGCGAGGCTCTGCCACCACATCAATTGTTACCAAGCTACCGAGAGGAACAGCATCACCATTGCTGGCTCGAACGTAGTAATGATTCATTGACTCTGGGTTTAAGCGGAACTTACGCTCAACCTGAGGGATCACTTCATAAGAACGACCGTTGAGGTCAATACGGTTAACGTAACCATCCGACATCATGGTGCTTAGGGTGACACCGATATCTTGCATCGTTACCCCATAAGCGCCCGCCATATCTTTATCAATTTGAATCTTCATCGTTGCTGAATCGTAGTTCAAATCAAGGTCAGAGTAGACAAAGAGAGGGCTATCTTTCACATCCGTTAAAATATCGGTTGCGATAGCGAATAAGCTCTCAAAGCTGCTTGGTGTGGTAATCACAAACTGGAGTGGTAGACCAGAACCGGCACCCGGCAACTCTGGCATTTGGAACGCGGTTACTGCCATGCCTGGGATATCTTGTAGCAATCCACTGATACGGTTCGTTACCTCAGATTGGCTAGCCGTGCGCTCACTCCATGGCACCATTGAGGCAATACCAAATGCTTGGTTTGAGTTTGGTACACCAGTGAAGGATTGAGCGTATTGGATTTCAGGCTGGGTCACCAAGATACCGCTCACGTCATCCATCGTGTTACTTAGGTAGTCTAGGTTAGCCGTTGATTGACCAGTACCAATCATCATCACCACCCCTTTATCTTCTGCAGGGGCAAGTTCACTTGGGATGAATTTAAACAGCATCGGCAAGCTTAAAAATACAATGACCGCAAAGCCAATGATAACCGGACGATGATCCATGATCGCATGCAGCATCTTAGAGTAACGGCCTGTCATACGATCAAGTACGCTGTGTACCTTCAGTTCAAACTTACTCGGCTGTGCATTTTCTTTTAGCAGCTTTGAACACATCATTGGAGACAGTGTTAAAGCGATGATTCCAGAAACAAATACCGCGCCAGCGAGGGTTAATGCGAACTCTTTAAACAGCGAGCCTGTGATACCACCCATCATTGCGATAGGGGCATAAACCGCGCCCAATGTCAGTGTCATTGCAATAACCGGTACTGCAATTTCACGGGTACCAATGATGGCAGCCCTGAAAGGAGATTCCCCCAATTTGACGTGTCGATCGACGTTTTCCAGTACTACGATTGCATCATCAACCACTAGACCGATTGCTAATACCATCGCCAGTAGCGTCATTAAGTTCCATGAGAAACCCATGACTTGCATCACCATCGCAACACCAACCAGCGATAAAGGGATGGTTACGATAGGAATGATAACCGCACGCAATGAGCCTAAGAATAGCGTGATAACCACTAATACAATCAGCGCGGCTTCAACAATCGTGTGTATAACCTCTTGAATGGATTCATTAATCGCAATGGTTGAGTCATACATGATATTCATGCTGATATTGCTTGGTAGGTTTCGCTCCAACTCAGGATACAGCTGCATAACATCAGCAGCAATGTTGATCGGGTTAGCACTTGGCGCTGCATTGATGGCGGTTACAACCGTTTGTTTGCCATTAGCACTTGCGCGAACCACATCGTGGCTTTTTTCTAGTGAAACCTTAGCAATATCACCTAAGCGAACAATAGAACCGCCATTTTGACTGGTTTTGACCACCAACCTTTCTAATTCATCGGTATTGGTTACTTGGGTATTGGCACTGCCGTTGTACAGCATAAACTCACCAATTGCTTGGCCAGTTGCTGATTGGTAGTTGTTTGCATTAAGCACCGTCATCACGTCAGTGGCTGTCAGGTTTAATGCTGCCATTTTGGAAGGATCAAGCCATACACGTAATGCGTATTTGATCCCGCCGTACAAGTCGACCTTTGATACGCCGTTAACGGTAAACAGTTGTGGGTTAACCACTCGCTCAAGGTAGTCGGTAATTTGGCTTGCAGAGAGTTCATCACTCGTAAAACCAATGTAGAGTACCGCCGTTGTTGAACCGGTAGACATAGTTACGGTTGGATCTTCGGCTTCTTTAGGAAGCTGAGAACGTACCGAGTTAGTCTTGGCCAGTATGTCAGACAGCGCGGCATTCGGGTCGGTATTGAGCTTCATATTGACCGTAATAGTCGAGCTACCGAGTACGGACTGCGACGTCATATAATCAATATTATCGGCTTGAGCGATCGCTTGTTCTAATGGCTGAGTTATAAAGCCTTGGATCAGATCGGCACTGGCACCGTAATAGCTCGTCGTGACCGTCACGATCGTATTTGTCATGTCTGGGTATTCACGAACCTGCATTTTGAAGATTGCTTGGAAGCCAAGCAATGCGATCAAAAAGCTGATTGAAATAGCCAGAACTGGACGTTTAATAAAAACATCAGTAAAGCGCATGATTCCTCCAATTACAGCATTGGTGTTTCAGCTGGCGGCGTCGTTGCATCACTTTCTACAACTCGAACTTTAGCATTGTTACTTAAACGAACTTGACCCGTTGTCACGACAACATCGCCAGGCTCTACGCCTTCCAGTATGTGAGCAATACTTTCTGTACGTTCACCTACTTTCACCACTTGTTGTTTCACACGCTGCACACCATCTTCTTCACGTAAAATATAAACATTGTCACCGTAAAGTGTGAAAGTGATGGCCGTCTGAGGCAGTGTCACTTGGTTTGCTAGTTTAGGTAGAATGATGTTAGCGCGCGCAAACATACCGCTACGTAACTTACCATCGTTGTTTGGGATATCGGCTTGTACTTGGATAAGACCACTTTGGATGCTAACCGCAGGCTCAATGGCACTAATAGAACCTTTAAACGGTTTTTCTGGGTATGCATCAACGAAGATGTCGATCGCCTGACCAACCTCAATACGAGAGATGTCATTTTGAGAAATAGTGAAGCGTAGGCGCATAACACTGGTGTCTTCTAGGCGAACGATGTCAGTGCCAGATTGTAGGTATTGGCCTAGATACACATTACGAATACCGACAGTGCCGTCAAACGGAGCGCGGATCTCGCGACGGGCAATCGATGCTTTTAGGCTTTCAATATCAGCAGATAGAGAGTAGTAGTTTGCTTCTGCTTCATCGTATGCTTCTTTTGAAATAGAACCTTTCTTATACAGGCCTTGGTAGCGTTTGTATTTTGCTTTTGCCGCAGGCAGGCGAGCTTCAGAACTCTTTAGATTTGCCTTTTCTACGCCAGAATCAAGACGAACAAGAAGCTGGTCATTTTTAACATCAGTACCAGAACCAAAAGAGATTTGGTCAATAACACCGCTGGTTTCGTTCGCTAGCGTGACACCTTGGTTAGGTTCTATGAAGCCGATAGCTTCAATTACTGGAACCCAGTCGATCGGCTGAACTTCAGTAACCGTTACTGGAAACTCTGGTTCAGGGCGGTTGGCCATATACTCAGCAATTTTTTGTTGTTTGAACATGTTGAACCCAATAACGCTGCCGAAAAGAAGTACAGCGATGAGTAACATGAAGAAAGTCCACTTTTTCATTATGGTCAAAACTCCGATCTAGTGTTTAATTATTGCATCCCAACTGGCTTCTATTGCAGATTCTAGTTCTGCCTCGTCGAGTTGGTAAAATCCTAAAGAATGCTTTCGCGCTAGAGATACACTAGCCGCTAAGCTCAAGCCGCTTAATACTTCATTATCAAGTGGTTTAAACAGTCCTTGCTCTTTACCCTCATTAAATAGCAGCTCAACTTGGGCAAACATTTTACGTTCTAGTTCCCTGAAGTTTAGGCTATTTGTGATGGGCAGTGAGTCATATTGAACCCGATTTTTTATCGCGGCTAAGTTCGTTCCCGCTAAGTTCCATATGTTCAACCACATAGTACGGTAGCGTTGCTTAATTGGATCCGAATCATCAACCCCTTCTTGAACAGCATCTGCTACTCGTTGAGTCACGAGCACTCGAACATCATCTATCAAGTGGTCTTTATCGTCGAAGTAGCGGTAGATAGTGCCTGCAGCAACTCCCGCCTCTTTGGCTAATTTTTGCATTGAAAGGCCTTGAAAGCCGACCTCCGCAATGAGCTTTTCAGCGGCAGAAAGTATTTGTTGGCGTTTATCCTGAGGTGCATGAGTTGTCATTATTCCATCACCAGTGAATGAACGTTCATTCATTATAGCCCAAGAACCATACACATGTGCAACAAAGTTTTACACAAGTAGCGTAAAAATCTTGTATAAGAGAACGTAGCATTCGTGGTGTTGCAGCATTATTATAGGCGCGCAATTGAATTCGCTCCTCTAGACCAAATTGAGAATCAAATGAGACTGAACCCAAGACAAGATGAAGCCGTGAAGTATGTTTCTGGTCCCTGCTTAGTATTAGCGGGCGCTGGATCGGGTAAAACACGTGTTATCACCAACAAGATTGCTTACTTGGTTCAAGAGTGTGGCTACAAGGCTCGTAATATTGCAGCGGTAACCTTTACCAATAAAGCGGCACGCGAGATGAAAGAGCGTGTGGGTCAAACTCTAGGTAAAGGTGAATCTAAAGGTCTGATCGTTTCAACGTTCCATACCATGGGTTTAACCATCATTCGCCGAGAATACAAAGCGCTGGGTCTGAAAGCAGGCTTCTCGCTGTTTGATGACCAAGACCAGTTAGCTCTACTTAAAGAACTAACCGAAACACAGATCGATGGTGATAAGGATCTGCTGCGTTCTTTGATGAGTACCATCTCAAATTGGAAGAATGACATGCTGACGCCAGATCAGGCGAAAGCAAGAGCTCAAGGTGAACAAGAGCAGTTGTTTGCATTCTGTTTTGAGATGTATCAGAAGCAGATGAAGGCCTATAACGCACTCGATTTTGATGATCTGATTGCGATGCCAGTATTGCTACTGAAAACCAATCAAGAAGTGCGTGAACGCTGGCAGTCTCGTATTCGTTATTTGCTGGTCGATGAATATCAAGATACCAACACTAGCCAATATGAGTTGGTTCGTTTACTGGTGGGTGAACGTGGTCGTTTGACGGTCGTAGGTGATGATGACCAATCTATTTACTCATGGCGTGGCGCAAAACCACAAAACTTGGTTTTGTTAGGTGAGGATTACCCGAACCTACGCTTGATCAAACTAGAGCAAAACTACCGCTCGACCAGTCGAATTTTGCGAGCAGCGAACATCTTGATCGCCAACAATCCGCACGTCTATGAGAAGTCACTGTTCTCTGAGATCCCAGATGGTGAAAAGCTCAAGGTATTAAATGCTAAGAATGAAGAGCATGAAGCAGAGCGTATTACCGGTGAGATCATCGCCCACAAGTTTTTGAATCGCACAGAATACAAAGATTACGCAGTGCTTTACCGCGGTAACCACCAATCTCGCTTGATTGAAAAAGCCTTGATGCAGAACCGTGTGCCTTACAAAATCTCAGGCGGTACATCCTTTTTCGCCAGAGCAGAAATTAAAGACATCATGGCTTACCTACGTGTGTTGGTGAACCCTGATGATGACAACGCCTTCCTGCGTATTGTAAACACACCACGTCGTGAGATCGGCCCAGTTACGCTTGAAAAATTAGGCAGCTACGCCAACATGCGCGGTAAAAGCCTGTTTGAAGCCAGCTTCGAAATGGGCTTAGAGCAAACGCTGACGGGCCGTGGTTTGGAAAACCTGCGTCGTTTCAGCGATTGGATTGTTCGTATCTCGGATAATGCAGAGCGTGGTAATACAGTTGAGGCGGTTCGCTCTTTGGTTCGTGACATTAATTACGAAGATTGGCTCTACGAAACCTCTCCAAGCCCGAAAGCCGCTGAAATGCGAATGAAGAACGTCTCTGATCTGTATAGCTGGATTGTGGCCGATCTTGAGGGTGACAACTACGATAAAGAAGAGAAAACCCTGCGCGAGGTGGTTCAACGTTTAACGCTGCGCGATATGATGGAGCGTGGTGAGGATGATGACGATGCAGATCAAGTCCAATTAATGACATTGCATGCATCGAAAGGTCTAGAGTTCCCATATGTATTCCTGATGGGTGCAGAAGAGGGCATCTTGCCGCACCAAACCAGTGTCGATGAAGGCAACGTAGAAGAAGAACGTCGTCTTATGTATGTGGGGATTACTCGAGCGCAGAAAGAGCTGACTTTTACTAAGTGTCGTGAACGTCGTCAATATGGTGAATTAATAAAGCCAACACAAAGCCGCTTCCTCGATGAGCTGCCGCACGATGATGTGGAGTGGGAAAGCGTTAAGAAGCCTCAATCCGCTGAAGAAAGAATGGAAAAAGGGCAGGCGCACATTGCGAATATTCGAGCGATGTTCAACAAGAAGTAATGCCCTACTTTAATCGCACTATATAGAAGCCAATAAAAAAGGTGACCATGAGGTCACCTTTTCTGAATCTGGCATTTTTAATTACAGACCGGCAATCATGTGCTCGATAGCATCTTTGATTTCGTCGTCTGAACAATCCATACATGAACCTTTCGCTGGCATCGCATTGAAGCCGTTGATTGCGTGGTCAGCTAGAATGTCGCGACCTTGAGCAATGCGAGGACCCCAGTCACCAGCATCACCTGTTTTAGGTGCGCCACTTACGCCAGATGCGTGACAAGCGATACAAAAGGTACCGTAAACTGCTGCGCCATCACGAGGGCCTGTTGGTTCTGCGGCTACTGGCTCGCTGCCGACTAGGTAAACTTGGCCAACTGGTTTGATGCGTTCAGCAATTGCATCGTGCTCCGCTTCGCTTAGGCCTGCAGCCATTGCGCCAGTTGAAAAGGTTAAAACTGCGATGACAACGCTTAAAATTCGACGAGACATATCCATTAAACTCACTTTACATTCCCAAGGTAAGTACATGCTTACCAATTTATAGTGTTGGAAGGGTGTTTTGGCTTTAACCAGCAAAGAGCAACTGTTAAACCAATGTAAATAATGGGTGATTATATCCCGATAAGTTGTTGCAATAAACAACAACTTATAAGCTGTGGCGGGTTGTAGTACTCAAATAAGGGGTTTATCACATATTAACTGTCGAAAAAGAGACCAAACAGAAAAAAAAGTTAAAAAAGTACTAGACGGCATTGGGTGATATACGTATTATTCCACTCCGCCGACAGGGCATGCGCCTGTAGCTCAGCTGGATAGAGCGTTGGCCTCCGGAGCCAAAGGCCGAAGGTTCGAATCCTTTCAGGCGCGCCATCCGGTCTCTTACTTCGGTAAGTGAGAAATTGGCAAAAAGAAATAATGGTGGCTATAGCTCAGTTGGTAGAGCCCTGGATTGTGATTCCGGTGGTCGCGAGTTCGAATCTCGTTAGCCACCCCATTCTTTCTTTACAAAATATCGGTAGCTTCGGCTTCCAGTGTTGATTCATTATTCCCAAGAGTCGATACAAAACTAGTCGGTGAATAGCGCAGCTTGGTAGCGCATCTGGTTTGGGACCAGAGGGTCGGGGGTTCGAATCCCTCTTCACCGACCACTATTTCAATAATCGCTTTTAAGCGGTTATATAAAAAATTAGTGGTGGCTATAGCTCAGTTGGTAGAGCCCTGGATTGTGATTCCGGTGGTCGCGAGTTCGAATCTCGTTAGCCACCCCATTAATTTTGGTAGCTTCTTTGAAGTTCCCAGTTTGAGAAATCAAACGAAACGTCTCGGTGAATAGCGCAGCTTGGTAGCGCATCTGGTTTGGGACCAGAGGGTCGGGGGTTCGAATCCCTCTTCACCGACCACCTTAAGAAGCCCTAGTCGAAAGACTAGGGCTTTTTTACATCTGAAACTTAGATAACTTGAACAGAGTGGGGTTCGCCTGATGTTCAAAGAATGTCTCTTCACTGATCACTTAAGAAGCCTCAACTAGCCGTCCGCGTCAGAAATGACGGGGCTTCTTACATCTATCTCCCCTTCTTATATAAGACAGATTCCTAACGATCTGCTTGATAATGGTGCTGCTACAGAGTTGCTTTCTTTATCAAATGTACAGTTCTATATCTAATTTTATATAAATGGAGTGCTCAATAATTCGATATATTAATGGGTTTGGTCTAAAGACTTTTATGAAAAGTGAAACCTGACCCTAAATTTGCTCACTAAGGCCTGAATTTGACAGCTTTGTACGCATTTGGTCGTTCAAAAACTCCTCTGATTTATTAGGCCTTTCGTTTGTCTGTTTTGTATTTACCAAAATAATACAGATGGTTAAATGTATGGCTAATTAACGTTTATCTGGTTGTTTTATTTGTTCAAATTAACAAAATTAGCGCTTGTTTCTATAGTGTTAATTGTTTTTTGGAATAATTATTTGTTTTTAGTGACTGGTAGTGAGATCTGCTTTGAAGCACGGCTTTAACTCTACAAGTAAGTAGTGGTAAGGAGTTTGTGAGTATTTCTTGCCGATAATATAATGTTGATTTTTCTTACTATATGCTCTTTTGGTGAATAGTTATGTGGCACTTTTGCTTGCTAAGCGTTTAATGTCGACTTTTTATCCTATTTTTGTTGCTTTTCTGTGAATTATTTGCCAAATTGTCAACCGTATAAAATATCAGAACAATATTCTGGTAAGAATGGATTCAATTTTGCAGACAGGGCAGAAAGCTGCCAAAGCAGTAGAGGTCTGGTAATGTCACTTTTAGAAGTAAAAAATCTTCGTATCGAATACCCATCTCGTCATGGAGTTCACGCCGCAGTTAAATCACTTTCGTTCAACATTGAACGTGGTGAGATTGTTGGTGTTGTAGGCGAGTCTGGTGCAGGTAAATCAACAGTAGGTAATGCTGTGATCGATTTGCTGAGCCCTCCTGGCCGCATTGCTAGCGGCGAGGTATTTCTGGATGGCGAAAAAGTCTCTGGTTTATCTCCTGAACAGATGCGTTCTGTTCGCGGCTCAAAGATTGGTTTTATCTTCCAAGACCCAATGACTTCTCTTAACCCTCTATTCACAGTAGAACAGCAGTTAAAAGAGACGATTCATGCCAACATGAAGGTTTCGGATCAAGAAGCCTACCAGCGCTCATTAGACTTGATGAACCAAGTGGGTATCCCACAACCAGAAAACCGTTTAAAGCAGTACCCTCACCAATTCTCTGGCGGTATGCGTCAGCGTGTGGTTATCGCGATCGCATTGGCAGGTGAACCTGACCTAATCATCGCAGATGAACCAACAACAGCACTGGATGTTTCTATCCAAGACCAGATCTTGGGTTTGATTCGCGACCTATGTATTAAGAAGAACGTAGGTTGCATGTTGGTCACGCACGACATGGGCGTGGTATCTAACGTTACCGACCGCGTAGCCGTTATGTATCGTGGTGACTTAGTTGAGTTTGGCCCAACAGCGAAAGTTCTGGGTACTCCTGAGCACCCATATACACACAGTCTTATCTCTGCGGTTCCTCGTTCGGATCGCAAACTCGATCGTTTCCCTCTTGTTAGCTACATCGAAGAAGCACAAGAGATGGAACCATTGGATGTGAAGAACCACTGGTTAGGTCAAAGCCAAGATCACCGTGATTACACTGGCCCTCTGTTGAACGTTGAGAACGTAAACTTACGCTTTACTACCAAAGATTCTTTCTTTGAGAGCCGTCGTGAGTACGTTCAAGCATCAAACAACGTGAGCTTTGAAGTGCATGAAGGTGAGACGTTTGGTTTAGTAGGTGAATCAGGTTCAGGTAAATCAACGATTGCTCGTGTGATTGCTGGCTTGTACGCACCAAACTCAGGCAAGGTAACGTTTGAAGGCGTTGATCTTACTGGTCTGAAATCTGAAAAAGAACGTCGCCCTATGCGTCGTCAAATGCAGATGGTTTTCCAAAACCCTTACACATCAATGAACCCTCGAATGAAGATATTCGACATCATTGCTGAACCTATCCGATTCCATAAGCTTACTCGCAACGAAAATGAAACTCGTCAGATCGTGAACGACCTGCTAGAGCACGTGGGTTTAGGCAAAATGGCTGGGGTGAAGTACCCACACGAATTCTCAGGTGGTCAACGTCAGCGTATTTCTATCGCTCGCGCTTTGGCGACTCGCCCACGTCTTTTGATTTGTGATGAACCAACATCGGCACTGGACGTGTCGGTACAGGCTCAGATTCTTAACCTACTAAAAGACTTACAAGACGAGCTAAACCTAACCATGCTGTTCATCAGTCACGATCTACCGGTTATTCGCCAAATGTGTGACCGTGTTGGTGTGATGCAGATGGGGACATTATTGGAGGTTGCGCCAACGGAGCAGCTGTTCCAATCACCTCAGCATGAATACAGCAAACAACTGATTTCTTTAATGCCTGAATTTACAGGCTTAAGAGAAGAAAAAGCAGTGGCACAAGCCGCGGTATAAAAATCAGCAGGCTGGAGTTTAGCTTGCTAACAACAATAAACAGACGCAAATACAACAACTAGGGATCTGGATTCCCGCATGAAGGAGTTATGCAATGAAAACCATGAAAAGCAAATTAGCAGTAGCTTTAATGGCAGCTGGCCTAAGCTTTAGTGCAGCAGCAGCAGATATTACCGTTGGCTACGCAGCTGACCCAGTATCACTTGACCCGCACGAGCAGCTGTCTGGTGGCACACTGCAAATGTCTCACATGGTGTTTGACCCTCTAGTACGTTTCACTCAAGAGATGGATTTTGAAGGCCGCCTAGCATCTAGCTGGGAGCGTGTTGATGAAACGACTTTCCGCTTCAACCTACGTAAAGGTGTGAAATTCCACTCTGGTAACGAACTGACTGCTGATGATGTTGTGTGGACTTTTGAACGTCTACAAGCTTCTCCAGACTTTAAGTCTATCTTCACGCCATACGAAAAAATGGTAAAAGTGGATGACTACACAGTTGAGCTAGTATCAAAAGCGGCTTACCCACTAGTACTACAAACAGCAACTTACATCTTCCCAATGGACAGCAAGTTCTACTCTGGCCAAACAGCGGAAGGTAAAGACAAGTCTGAGCTAGTTAAGCACGGTAACTCGTTTGCTTCGACTAACGTTTCAGGTACTGGTCCATTTATCGTAACGCAGCGTGAGCAAGGCGTTAAAGTAACGTTCGAGCGTTTCAACGATTACTGGGACACAGAAACTGAAGGCAACGTAGACAAGCTAACACTTGTGCCAATCAAAGAAGACGCGACACGTGTTGCAGCACTTCTTTCTGGCGACGTTGATATGATTCACCCAGTAGCACCAAACGATCACAAGCGTGTTAAAAACGCTAAGAACATCGATCTAGTGACGCTACCTGGTACTCGTATCATCACGTTCCAAATGAACCAAAACAGCAACGAAGCACTTAAAGATGTTCGCGTTCGTCAGGCGATTGTTCACGCAATCAACAACGAAGGTATCGTTAAGAAGATCATGAAAGGCTTCGCAACAGCAGCTGGTCAGCAAAGCCCAACAGGCTACGCGGGTCACAACGAAGACCTAGTTCCTCGTTACGATCTGAAAAAAGCGAAAGAGCTGATGAAAGAAGCGGGCTACGAAGATGGCTTTACGCTAACTATGATGGCTCCAAACAACCGTTACGTGAACGATGCGAAAGTAGCGCAAGCGTCTGCGGCAATGCTGTCTAAGATTGGTATCAAAGTTGATCTTAAAACTATGCCTAAAGCACAGTACTGGCCTGAGTTTGACCTATGTTCAGCAGACATGATGATGATCGGCTGGCACTCAGATACAGAAGATTCAGCTAACTTCAACGAGTTCCTAACTATGACTCGTAACGAAGAGACTGGCCGTGGTCAATACAACTGTTCTGGCTACTCAAACCCAGAAATGGATGCGATCGTAGAAGCTTCTAACACTGAAACTGACCCAGTTAAGCGTGCTGAAATGCTGAAAGGCGTTGAAGCAACACTTTACAACGACGCAGCATTCGTACCGCTACACTGGCAAAGTGAAGCGTGGGGCGCGAAGTCTAACGTAGGTGCAGCAGACGTAGTAAACCCAATGGTTATGCCTTACTTCGGCGACCTAGTTGTAAAATAATCTAGCTTGCTAGAATCGAGAGCCTGAAGCTTTTCAGGCTCTCAAATTATTAAGATATAGATTTAAGTTTCGGTATTTGGTCTTCCTTCAGTCTGGCTAAATACCTTTTTTAAGACTGAATTTTGTTATCTAGTCGCGGATTTCGACTAGATAGTCATGGATAGATAAGGGGCAAGGAATGGTTACGTTTCTGGTCAAGCGCCTGTTTCAGGCACTGATAGTGATGTTTGTGATCAGTTTGGTGGCGTTTGCCATTCAGGATAACCTGGGCGACCCGTTGCGTGAGTTAGTCGGTCAATCTGTTTCAGAATCGGAGCGTCAAGCGCTGCGTGATGAACTCGGCTTAAATGATCCCTTCATTACAAAATACACTCGCTTTGTGGGCGCAGCTCTACAAGGTGATCTTGGTACTTCATATTTCTTTAAACGCCCAGCTGTGGACGTAATCTTAGATAAACTAGTCGCAACGCTTGAGCTTGTGTTCGGCGCTTCTCTGATCATTGTTTGTCTGTCGATTCCACTTGGCGTTTATTCTGCAATACACCCAAAAAGCTTCTTCACTAAACTGGTGATGGCGGGCAGTAGTATCGGCATTTCTGTGCCTGTTTTCTTAACCGCAATCATGTTGATGTATGTATTCTCTATTGAGTTAGGTTGGCTGCCGTCGTTTGGACGTGGTGAGACCGCAAACTGGTTTGGCTGGGAGTCTGGTTTCTTAACGCTCGATGGCCTTGCACACTTAGTGCTGCCGAGTATTGCTCTAGCATCTATCATGCTGCCTCTGTTCATTCGTCTAGTACGCTCTGAAATGCTAGAGGTTCTTAGCTCTGAATATATCAAGTTTGGTAAAGCAAAAGGCCTAGCGCTGAACAAGATTTACTACCAACACGCTTTGAAAAACACAATGCTGCCAGTACTAACGGTAGGCGGTGTTCAAATCGGTACTATGGTGGCTTACACCATTCTTACTGAAACTGTATTCCAGTGGCCGGGTACCGGCTTCCTATTCCTTGAAGCGATTAACCGAGTGGATACACCACTGATTACCGCATACGTTATCTTCGTTGGCCTGATCTTCGTAGTAACTAACACCATTGTTGACCTGCTATACGGCATCATTAACCCAACAGTGAACATCACAGGGAAAGGAGCATAATCATGGAACAAACAACAACAGCTCCATCTCGTTGGGAGCGATTCAAGCAGTCAGACATTCTGTACTACTTCTTACGTGACAAAGTGGCAATGGTGAGCTTCGCTATCTTTGCAGCTTTCCTTGTTATGGCATTAGCGGCACCTATTCTAGCGCCAACAGACCCGTATGACGTGACGTCTATCGACATCATGGATTCTGAGTTGCCACCATCTTGGATGGAAGACGGCGAAGAACGCTTCCTACTGGGTACTGATGAGCAGGGTCGTGACATCTTATCTACGATGCTTTACGGCTCGCGTCTGTCATTGACGATCGGTTTCCTAGCGGTAGGTCTTCAGCTGACTCTCGGTATCATCATTGGCTTGTCTGCAGGTTACTTCGGTGGTCGTATTGATAGCTTCCTGATGCGTTTTGCCGATGTTCAGCTTTCGTTCTCAACCATGATGGTTGCGATCATTGTCTCGGCCATCTTTAAGGCGAGTTTCGGTAGTGACTTCTACGCGCAATATGCGGTTGTTATGCTGGTGGTGATCATCGGTATTGCTGAATGGCCGCAGTATGCTCGTACGATTCGTGCATCGGTATTGGCAGAGAAGAAGAAAGAGTACGTAGAAGCGGCACGTGTGATGGGCTTTAGAGCGCCTCGCATCATGTTCCGCCATATTCTGCCTAACTGTTTATCACCGATTTTGGTTATCTCTACGGTACAGGTGGCAAATGCCATCATGTCAGAAGCGGCACTTTCTTTCCTAGGTTTAGGTCTTCCGGTAGACCAACCATCACTCGGTGCCCTGATCAGTACTGGTTTTAACTACATTTTCTCAGGAGCATGGTGGATCACAGCATTCCCAGGTGTGCTTTTGGTAACATTGGTTCTCGTTATTAACCTATTAGGCGACTGGTTACGTGACGTGTTTAACCCGAAAATTTATAAAGGGTGATAGCCCGGTTTGATTTTTAGTAAAAAAAGTCACTAAATTAAGAGCCGTAAGCAATTACGGCTCTTTTTTTGCTTAATGGATCTGGAACTTAGTATTATTGACAGTGTCAATAATAGTTAAAATGGAATTCATGTTTTATCGACATAGATTCGGTAATAATTAGCCCGCAAGGGTTTAAGTGGTGGTTATGAAATTGACAATGAATGCTGTATGTCGTGCTGTGACGAGAAATTATCGTATGGGACTTATCGCTGCATCTCTTTTGGTATCGAGCCAAGTGAGTGCAGAGTCGGTTCTATGTGATGCAACTCAGGCAAGCACTAACCAATTACCACAGCTAGAGCAATCATGTCCGATCGGCAAGGGTGTTTGGGGGAGTAAGGCGCCTAAACGTCATTCAGATAACGAGCTGTTTTGGGTTCAATGTGGTCTGCTGAATAAGCCTTTGTCACTGAACCGAGCAAAGCCCCTATATGAGAAGATCTCGACCAACGTTTGGATGAAGCCTGAAGGCGGAGACTATCGTTGCTTAATCGGACCTTATTCTACCTTCTCTGATGCGAGAAAAGACTTAGCTCAGGTGCGCAAGGTTCCCGGTTATGGTGAAGCCTTTATTCGCATGGTCGATAAGTCGAAAACCTCATCACAGCCTATCGTTGCAAAACCGGCAGAGCCAAAAATGGTTAAGCCTAAGGCCCCTGTAAAACCAAAACCTGCTCCGAAACCTGTGGCTGCGAAGCAAGCGGCAGCGGTAACGAGTGCTGCAGCTATTCAGACGCTACCAAGCGGTAACGCGAATTCAGACAACGATTTGGAAATCGAAATCCGTGTGACAGCCAATGTTGCGGGTAGCCAATATGCGATTCCTTACCTTCTAGACCATCAGCAGCAGTTCTATATGGAACAAGGCAAGCCTTGGAGCCGTCTAGATTACGATAGCGCTGAATTGGTGTGTAATCAGGTCAACATGAAGCTGATGACTGAAAAGCAATGGCAGAGCATCTTGAGCTCAAAGGTTATGGAAAAACAGAACTGGCCAATGCATCTCCCTTATTGGGGCGCAGATAAGAAAGGTCTGTTTACCAACGGAAACGTAAACCAATTGAAAGGTTCTTCACTGCTTAATGTGATGTGCGTGAAGTAGCGAAGACCCGTTGTAATACCAAATAAGCCTCAGCCATTGCTGGGGCTTTGTTGTTTATACACCTTCTACACCTTCTTTTTTCAACATCGGTTCGACTTCTGGACACCCTTTCTTCATACGAATTTGACTAAAAATCGCTATAAATTGTTCAAATAGAGTAGTTGATGCGTAGAAAACCATAACTCGAGCAATAAGGTGATTGAGATTATGAGTTTAAAAAAACGATTAGAAGACGTGGCTCCACGCTTCGAAGCTGGAGGGAAGTACGAAAAGCTCTACCCAGTGTATGAAGCTTTCGCGACAATATTCTATACACCCGGAAACGTAAACCGCGGTATAACCCATGTTCGTGACAGCATTGACCTAAAGCGCATCATGATTCTGGTATGGCTGGCGACTTTCCCGGCAATGTTCTGGGGGATGTATAACGTCGGACACCAAAGCGTTCTCGCACTCACATCCAGTTATCAATTAAATGAACTTGCCTCGGTTATCGAGAGTAGCTGGCGTCTGTCGTGGGCATTTGGTGATGCGCAGTCATTGATGGCAAGTGGCTGGGCAAGTCAGATGTTGCTTGGTGCACTCTATTTCCTACCCGTTTATGCCACGGTGTTTGTAGTAGGTGGCGTCTGGGAGGTTTTATTTGCCGTTGTACGAAAACATGAGGTGAATGAAGGTTTCTTTGTTAGCTCGGTACTATTCGCACTCATTCTTCCGCCAACCATCCCGCTTTGGCAAGCCGCTTTAGGTATCACCTTTGGTATCGTTGTCGCCAAAGAGCTGTTCGGTGGTACAGGACGAAACTTCTTGAACCCAGCCCTTGCAGGCCGCGCGTTTCTCTATTTCGCCTATCCAGCCAACATGTCGGGTGGGCTTGTGTGGGTTGCCGCTGACGGCTATTCAGGCGCGACACCGCTGAGTCAATGGTATGAAGGCGGCAGCACGTCACTCATCAATAACATGACTGGCGAGGCGATCACCTGGATGGATGCCTTTATCGGTAATATTCCAGGTTCGATGGGTGAGGTGTCGTCACTGCTTATCATGCTGACGGGGTTGATTTTGATTGTGATGAAGATAGCGTCTTGGCGCATTGTCGCCGGTGTGATTGTTGGGCTTGTGGCGACCTCGAGTTTACTGAACTGGATAGGGTCGGATACTAACTCGATGTTTTCGATGCCGTTTTACTGGCACTTTGTGTTGGGTGGCGTTGCCTTTGGTACTTTCTTTATGGCGACCGACCCAGTTTCTGCCGCGTTTACCAATCAGAGTAAATGGGCTTACGGGATGCTTATCGGTGTGATGACGGTTGGTATTCGCGTGCTCAACCCTGCTTATCCAGAGGGCATCATGCTGGCTATCTTATTCGCCAACCTCTTCGCTCCACTGTTCGATTTTATTGTGAAAGAGCAAAACATCAAACGCAGACAGAAGAGGACATTGCGTTGATTTAAATGAATAAGAGGGAAAGCTATTCCCATAAGAAAGGCTTACATTGATGTAAGCCTTTCAATTTTTATCGCGATTGATTTGAAGTTGATTTAACTCCATTTCAAATCAATCTCGAACGGTTGGGTGTGGCCACAATGCTCACCACACATTTCGTCGTAGGCACTGTTGTGAACCAGCATTGCCGACGCTACGCCTTGGTCGCTAAAGTGGTCGCGTGCTTGGTTAACACTCAAAAACTTCATTGGGTGCTGGTGGTCATCTTTAATTAATTGCTTTTGCTCGCCAATAACTTGGTAAGCCAAGTAGATCCCGCCTTCAAATGATTCAATTAGTAGATTCATAACAAACTCCATTGCTGTTCTAGATAGGTCTTTGTTTTGGTATCTACGTTGATAGTTGTTTGAAGGTTCATGTGGGGTCAAAATGAAAAAAACCAGAAGCACGGCTTCTGGTTTTTGATTAAGTCATCAAAATAACTCAGTGATTAGTTGATTTTCTGCATGATGCTAACACGACCATCGGTGTTACCTGTGTTATCCATCTTACGACGGATCAGTAGGCCTTCATCCCAATTGGTACCCGCAGGTTGGTATTCCCACTTAACGAAGTATTCATCATTTGAGGTACAAGCAGCGCCTGCAACGTAATTGTCTTGGTCGCAGAAACGAACTACTGTGTTCAGTTCTGTCAGTGTCGCTTTTGAAGCTCGGTCTGTTTGACCAAACCACCAGTAATCGATAGCGCCTAACTCCGCGTAGGTTGCATCAAACTGCCCCATATCTTCTGGTGAAGATTGGCCGCCATTTTCGCTGTCACACTCAAAACCTGATGTAGTTACTTTTGTTGTGCCGAACACCATAGTACTCACTGCAACTTCGCCATTGTCACAGTACTCTTTCGTTTCCCATGTACCAGTGAAATCTACATAACGTTCAGAATCTTTTGTTGGAATTTCGTAGTAGTAAGCAACACGCTCTGTTACGCGAGGTTGAGGATTATTTGCGTCGCTCCCCAGTGTTTCTTTCTTAACAATCTCAGAATAAATGCCAGTTACAGGATCGAAAGAGCCAGAAGTCGTATCACGAATCCAGTTTGATGGGTCGCTGTCTTTATCTTTGTCATCCCAGACATTGTTTGCGGTGTAGTGATTCAAGTCAGATGCTTTTTGTACATCGAATGGCTTCCATCCCTCGATGTCTTCGGCTGTGAATTCTTCATCAGCGGTTTCTGATTGTGCCAAGTCTCGAAGTTTGTAGGCAAACGCGTCATTCAATACAAATTTGCTATCAGGTGTTACTGAGCCATTTGTTTGGTCTACAGTACCATCCTTGTTTGTATCACAACCTTGTAGTTTCGAGCTGTCTTCATCTATCCATTGATGAGCAGAGTTAGATACACATGTTAGGTATTGCTCAGCAAAGCTTTCTGATAATGAATAGTCGTTAGATCCTGCGAACATAGTGACTGATTCTGCAGAATTCACTTTGAACGTCATCTCGGTCATGCCGCGAGTACGCTCGAACATTTCTTCTTCCATTAGCTTGTCAGCGTGGACGTATATGAATTCGTTAGAGTTCTGGGTGACATCAATGTAACGAACGAATTTGCCAGCAGTGATAAATGGATTTGCAGAGTCATCACCGCGTTCCATTGATCCAAATGCATTTTCCATATGAGTTAATGCTTGTTCTTCAGAGGCAATATTAGCCGCATCTACATCCATCGTATCTAGGAAGTCAATCACGCTAGCGCGGTCATCAAGACTCAGATCTTTCATCTTCGCTAACGTAGCAGCATCAGGCTCACGCAACACATCTGGAATTGTCAGAATTTCATCTGAAGTGCTACCAAACTGGTTATCCAGAGACTGAAGTAAAATTGCTAGGTTAAGTGCACGAGCGTATTTACCCGCCGCTTCAAATGGAGTCAGTACATCACGGTTTGATGCTGCGCCTACTTTTAAGCCGTTTTCACCACCAATGAAGAAGGTCACAGTGTCGTTAGTTTTAGCGGTAAATTCGCCTTCGCTATTTGTAACACCGTTTAAGCCAGAACTGGTGTTGTAGTAGATACCTTCAACAGCGGCATCGATAAATTTGTTGGTTGTTGTTGATGGTTCTGTCGGTGTTGTGACACCTGAATTAGAACTGTCGCTACCACAACCTGTTAAAGCCACTGCAATCGCCGCTGCGAGAATACTCACTTTTTTCATTACTCGTATATCCTATTCTGTAATAGAGCTATTTGTTATTTTTATGCGTGTAATTTTATAGCGCGCGATTGTAGCGTGATCTTTCTTCCAAGTTAAGTGTGTTAAATGCTGTTCGGTTAATAAACATTCAAACATACGGTAAAAAACACAAAAAGCCGACAGATGTCGGCTTTTTCATAATATTTCTTTGACTTACAAAGGTTTAACGCATGGTAATAATCTACCAACACAGGTGGTTTCTGAAATAAATCTGGAAAGGATTAAATGATAAGGCTTGATAGCCTTTTCCAGAAAAATAGCTATCTTTCGCTATTTTTCCTAAAAATTGAGTTTAGATAATATCAGTTTCCAGAAAAATATCGACTGTATTACCTGCTTGGGGGAGGGGGGATTTCAAAGTTTGCTAGTTGTGTTCAAAAGTTATGGCTTTTGTTTATTTCTTATCACGACTAATCGGTAATGTGCTGGAACTTATTGTTTGAGCTTTAGTATCTTGATCTTCAAAGCTAGTAACGTCATATGAATCTGATAAACAAATAGCTTCAAACTCACGTAAAGTTTTTCCATCGACTGCCTTGAGCTCATATAGGTTACGGATAGTATGATGTACAGCGTTCAAAATATCACTCATATACTTCTAATTTTCTTTTTGGTTTTTAAGGTTAGTTGCTTTTATCTGTGCCGTTAGCTTGTTTCTTTGTTCTTCACTCATTTTCGCAATCAAGCAAGCTAGTTCAGCTGAACTTTCATCCTCACAAAAAAAGTAATTTAGAGGCACACCCAGCTCGTCAGCCATTTTCTTCAATGTACTGATATCTGGCGTATGCTTTCCTTTCTCGTACTGATTCATTCGCGCACTAGCCGAACTTTCATCGATACCAATACGCACCCCCAATTCTTTTTGGGAGATCTTTGCTTTTTTGCGTACTTCCTTGAGCCGCATTGGAATAGGGTTGTCGATCGACATTTATGATTCATACTAATTGGCTCTATGTGACTAAGATTTTCTTAGTTTTACTGATTTCTGTATACTAAGCAATCCTTAGTATTTTGATTGGTATAACTGGTACATGAAACGTTCTATAAAAATCAGTGCAGTAATGCACAAGTTGTTGATTGAAAAAAGAATGGATGGTTTTTCTGTTATAGAAGCAAGAGATGTCTTATTTAATGGTGGGTGTCGTACACCGAATCTTGATGAAGCTCGGAAGAAGGTTTATCGCCAAATATGGCAATATCAACAAAGAGGTTGGCTTCGAAGCGAAGGTGAAGGAAGAAACAAAAGGTATTTTCAAACCGAGCAATTTCTGGAACTTGAAGTGCTTCCTCGAAGAAATTCTGAACGTGAAGTTTCGGTAATGCAATCTACATCGGATTACTCTGTGCTATTCCGAGAGAGCAACGAATACAAAGGTGAATTGGAGATCGTGCTTGGTGAAATAGATGAATACCATTCATTAAAATGTCGCTTCCCTGAACTTGAGAGCCGGCTAGTTCCACTGTTACAGCGAGCAAGAGAACGTTCAGCGCAGTTGCTTGGAAAGGTAAATGGATTGGAGAATGTCCTGAAAACTCTCTCAGAGGGCGACCAACCGTGTTAAGACAGTGGCAGGTAGAATGTTCTGAAAAAGCGTTACAGAAATTTAAGACAAATCAACAGCACTTTTTCTGCCAAGCAACTCCTGGCGCCGGTAAAACGGTGCTCGCTGCAACAGTTGCATCAAGGTTGCTTAACGAAGGTCTGGTGGATCTTGTATTGTGCTTTTCTCCATCTTTAACGGTTTCTGATGGAATCAAAAGAACCTTTTCTCAGATTCTGAATTGTACTTTTAATGGCGGATTAGGCTCTATTGGGCAGTCGTTAACATACCAATCTATTCAATTCCTTAATGATGATTTTTGGAAGACGTTACGTAACCATCGAGTATTTGTTGTATTTGATGAGATCCACCATTGCTCTGGGTCTGAACTTGAAAATGCGAACGTTTGGGGTCAACAAGTACTTACGAAGGTTCAAGGGCTCGCGACTTACACACTTGCTATGTCTGGTACTCCATGGCGTTCAGACTCTCTACCAATAGTTATGTCTGAATATAGTGACCCTGACGGTCAAATCCTCGTTGATTATCAATACACCTTACAGCAAGCAATTGTCGATAAGGTTTGCCGATCTCCAAAGTTGGTGTTGGTTGATAACGAACATCTTTCAGTGACCAGTGATGAGAAAGTTGAATCGTTTTTTTCAATCTTAGAAATGCTCAAGCAGACCAAAACCTCATATCAAAGTGTTATACATAATCAGGATGCGATGGAGTATTTACTTGGGCTCGGCTGTAAGAAGCTTGCGGAAATTCGAACTCAATCCCCCAATGCTGGAGGGTTAGTCGTAGCCTCTTCTGTTCAGCACGCTCAAACAATCCAAAAGATACTCTCTCAAAAGTACTCTCAATCTGCATCAATCGTTACTTATCGCCATGAAGATCCGTTAGCTGAGATAGAACGTTATCGTCAAAGTGATGTTCAATGGATTGTCAGTGTAGGGATGATCAGCGAAGGAACTGATATCCCTCGGCTTCAAGTTTGTTGTCATATGAGCTCTGTTAAAACTGAGCTGTATTTTCGACAGGTCCTTGGACGCATCCTTAGAGTCAATGAGGCCGCAAACCAACAAGCGTGGCTATTTACTTTTGCAGAGCAAAGCCTCATAGAGTTTTCAGAGCGGATTGAACAAGATATTCCTGACTCTTGCATGTTTGCGAAAATAGAGAGCTTGATAGAGTTTGAGTCAGAATCTCAACGTACTTGCTTAACTGGTCATGGTCTCTTAGAAGAGCGAGAAGAAGTAAAATCAAAGTTGGTTTGGAGTGGCGCTATCAGTACCGAACTTAACTCAACCGGATCTCTTAGTGCATTCGATGGACTTAGATTGGGAGCTTTTAAGCAGCGCGTAATTTCAGCCTTTCTAGCCGCTTCGTAGTTTAAAAACGATCTAGGCACTCTAGTTCAATGCTTATTTCAGTTACAATGCCGCTAACTAAACTATATGTAACTGAACTCTCATGGTTGAACCTCGTCAGCAAGAATTAAATAAACAGCTTTGGAATATAGCCAACACCCTTCGTGGCAATATGTTAGCAGATGATTTTCTCGACTATCTCCGCGGTCTAATATTCTACAAATATCTATCAGATAAGCTAAATCGTTACGCTAATGAATTGCTTTTGGAGGATGGTATCCAATTCGCTCAAATTAATGAGATGAGTGAAGAGGGTCAAAAGCATTTAGAAGCGATTAAAGAAAGTGCTTTAAACACGCTAGGTTATTTCTTTAAGCCGTCGGAGCTGTTTCATGTACTTGCTAAAGCGGGATCTAACGATGAGTTCATTCTTGATGTTGTGCATGATGTTCTTTATGACATCGAACAAAGTACCATGGGGACAGGTTGTGCTGATGATTTTAAGGGTCTCTTCGAAGAACTAGACTTTACCTCTAACAAGCTAGGCAAAACGGTAGACGCTCGTAACAAGCTGATTGCCCAAGTACTTGAGAGATTAGATGGTATCGATTTCCATTTGGACAACAATGAAACTGATATTCTTGGGGATGCCTACGAATACCTAATCGGTATGCTTGCCAGTGGTACTGGCAAAAAAGCTGGTGAGTTCTATACACCACAAATGGTCTCTAAATTACTGGCTAAATTAGTAACCCTTGATAATCCAGATATAGAGTCAGTATATGATCCAACTTGCGGTTCCGGCTCTTTGCTACTGCGTGTAGCGAAAGAAACAAACAACCCAAACTTAAAGTTTAATGGGCAAGAGAAGAACTTAAATACTTATAACTTAGCTCGCATGAATATGCTTATACATGGTATTCCATGTAACCGGTTCGATATCAAAAATGGCGATACTTTAGAATCACCATATCACCTCAATCAACGATTTGATGCCGTAGTAGCTAATCCTCCATTTAGTATGCGTTGGTCGGCAAAAGAAAGTTTTCAGAACGACGTCAGATTTTCTGAATCTGGTTTGCTTGCTCCCAAGAAGGCTGCTGATTTTGCTTTCATTCAACACATGATCTATCAGTTAAATGAGACTGGGTCTATGGCAGTCGTTACCACATTAGGCTCCTTATCTAGAGGAGGTGCCGAAGGTGAAATACGTAAGTATTTGGTTGATGAGGGACTTCTCGATATGGTTATCGGCCTTCCTGAGAACTTACTATCCTATACCTCTATTCCGACCTGTGTTTTGGTTTTTAGAAAAAACCGCAACGCTGATGCCCCTATTTTATTTATAGATGCTAGCCAGAAGGTTGATAGGTCTAAGCGAATACCAACATTATCTGAAGATGGTTTAGACAGTATTCTTAAGTCAGCAGAGAATCGTCTTGAAGTAGAAGAGTTTTCAGCTTTGATAACTAAAGAGGACATAGCTGCTCATGAATATAATTTAAACATTCCCCACTATGTTGATGTGGTAAAGCACGTTACCTTGAAGGGCTTCGAGCACTACCACTCTGAGGTACAAAAGCTGAATGCAGAACATACGGTATATCGCGGAATTAAGGATTGTGACTTCAAGCTTGAGCCGTCGATTATGCGGTTAGGTTATAGTGATGAAAATGAGTTGATTAAAGCTGAGAAAAGGCTTTTCAAAGCATTTAAGCAACAGGCGTTGCCACACCTAGAATACACCCCAAAAAATGACTGGGAGTGGCTGGCTTTAGCACAACATCATGGTTTACCAACAAGGCTTCTAGATTGGTCGAAGAATCCACTGATAGCACTATATTTTGCTATTGAAGAAGAAACAAATTCAGATTCAGCAATCTATGTATTGATTGACCGAAAAGACCCTGTTGATATAGAAAAACCTGAGTCACCTCTAGACCTTGAGCCGCATAATGATGTTCGGAGATATATTCCTGATAACCTAACTCCAAGAATAATCGCACAGAACGGTCTTTTTACCGCTCATACGAACCTGATGGCTGCCTATAAATCAAAACAGATGATAAAATTCATCATTCCAAATGCACTCAGAAGTGATTTGAAAAAACAATTATCTATCTACGGTATCAATAGATTTTCAATTTACCCTGGACTCGATGGTCTAAGCAATCATCTCAAGTGGCTTGAATCTAAAAACTTACATTAATTACGGACACCTCATGGTCGAACAACACCAACAAGAACTAAAGAAACAGCTTTGGAACATCGCCAACACCCTTCGTGGCAACATGTCTGCCGATGATTTTCGTGATTACATCCTTGGCCTAATCTTCTACAAATACCTATCAGATAAGCTGAACCGCTATGCTGATGAATTGCTTTCAGAAGATGGTATTCAGTTCGCTCAAATCGATGAAAAGAGCGAAGAAGGTAAAGAGTACCTAGAAGCGGTTCAAGAAGAAGCGTTAGATAAACTAGGTTACTTCTTCAAGCCGTCAGAGCTGTTTCATGTTGTTGCTAAAGCTGGTGCAAATGGTGAATTCATTCTTGATGATGTGCGCGATGTTCTTAATGACATCGAACAAAGCACTATGGGCGCAGACAGCGCGGATGACTTTAACGGCCTGTTTGATGAGCTCGATCTAACATCAAACAAGCTAGGTAAAACGCCAGATGCCCGTAATAAGCTAATTGCTAAAGTGCTTGAGCACCTAGATAACATCGATTTCCACTTAGAAAACAGTGAAATTGATATTCTTGGTGATGCTTATGAGTATCTAATTGGCATGTTCGCCAGTGGTGCCGGTAAAAAAGCCGGTGAATTTTATACACCACAAATGGTATCTAAGCTGCTAGCTAAGCTTGTGACACTTGATAACCCAAATCTAAAGTCTGTTTATGACCCAACATGTGGATCTGGCTCATTGCTGTTGCGTGTTGCCAAAGAAGCCAACAACCCAGACTTAAAGTTCTACGGGCAAGAACAAAACCCAAGCACTTATAACTTAGCTCGTATGAACATGATCATGCACGACGTTCACTACAACCGTTTCGATATTCAAAATGACGATACGTTAGAAGCTCCAGCACATATTGAGCAACGCTTCAGCGCAGTGGTAGCCAACCCTCCATTCTCTGCTGATTGGTCTGCAAATCCTCTACACCTGAACAATGAGCGTTTTTCTGATTACGGTAAGCTTGCACCTAAATCAAAAGCGGATTTTGCTTTTGTTCAGCACATGGTTCATCAACTTGATGATAGTGGAACCATGGCGGTGGTGTTGCCTCATGGTGTGTTATTTCGTGGTGCTGCAGAAGGTCATATTCGTCAACACCTTATCAAAGAGAAAAACTATCTGGATATGGTGATTGGTTTACCTGCCAATATCTTCTTTGGTACCTCTATTCCAACTTGTGTTCTGGTTCTGAAGAAAAACCGTAAAGCGGACGATGACGTTTTTTTCATTGATGCGAGTAGTCACTTTGAAAAAGGTACCAACAACAACGTAATGCGTGAGGGAGACATACAACGTATCCTTAATGCTGTTACTAACCGTCAATCCATTGATAAGTTTGCCTTTTCAGCAACCCCCAAAGATTTAAAAGAAAACGACTACAACCTCAATATTCCGCGTTACGTTGATACTTTTGAAGAAGAGGAAGCTGTTGACTTATCAAAATTAGTTAAGTTATTGATAAGTAATGATAAAGTCATGCTAGATGCTGATAAGGAAATTGCTAACTTTTGTAAAGAGCTTGGAATTGATACGCCTTTTGAGGTGGAAAAATGAGTCAAGTTAACTTAGTTCCGACTCTGCGTTTTAGTGAGTTCAACGCCCCTTGGAAATTAGATAAATTAGGCGACTATTATACATTTAAGAACGGTGTTAATGCAGATAAAGAACAGTATGGAAAAGGAACTAAGTTCATAAATGTGCTTGACGTGCTTCAGCCTTATCCAATTACAAGTGATTCAATACAAGGCAAGGTCGAAGTTGATGAAAAGACTCTTAAAAAGAATGCAGTAGTTAATGGTAACCTGTTGTTTCAGCGTAGTTCTGAAACGCGAGAGGACGTTGGAACATCTAACGTATATTTAGGTGATAGAACTGTAACATTTGGTGGTTTTGTTATACGCGGAGCTCCTGTGCAGCAGGTTAACCCTATTTATATGAACTACTTATTAAAGTCATCTAAAGCCCGTAAAGAGATAGTAACTAAAAGTGGTGGTAGTACTCGCTATAACGTGGGGCAAGAAACATTATCTTCTGTAAACATCATTGTTTCTGATGTTGATGATGAACAGCGAAAAATCGCTGACTTTCTTACTTCCGTTGATACAAAAATTGGCCAACTTACAGAAAAGCATCGACTACTCAAAGAGTACAAAAAAGGTGTAATGCAGCAGATTTTTAGCCAGCAAATTCGCTTTAAAGATGAAAATGGGAATGAGTTTCCTGAATGGAGAGAAGCTAGACTATCTGATGTACTTAAAGAGCGAAAAGGTAAAACTACCATAGAAAATGAGCATGAAGTACTGACGTCATCTCGGAATGGTTTGATGAAACAGTCAGATTATTATGGTGAAGGAAGGATAACAGAGCGATCTAATATTGGGTTCCATATAATTCCTGAAGGTTTTCTTACTTATCGCTCTCGTAGTGATGACCGTCTATTTTTCTTCAACGTTAATGATACAGGATCTACTGGAATAATAAGTCATTACTATCCGGTATTCTCTATGATGAATGGACAGAATGACTTCTTCGTTGAGCTAACAAGGTTCCATTCAAATGTATTTGGGAAATATGCTGTAGGAACATCTCAAGTAGTACTTTCATTTAAAGCACTAGGAGAGGTGAAACTTCCAATGCCTTGCACTGAAGAGCAACAGAAAATAGTTCTTTTCTTACGGTCTTTTGATACCAAAATACAAGCTATCGCAAAACAAATAGAACAAACCAAACAGTTCAAGAAAGGCTTACTCCAGCAAATGTTTGTGTAACTCCTCAATGCAGAGCGCTATGAAGGGCTCTGCATAACAGCAGTTAAGGAAATTGAATCGTCAAATGGCTTATCAATCAGAACAACAATTAGAAGACAATTTAATTGCTCAGCTTTGCACTCAAGGTTTTGAGGTTCTTGCGCTTAAAGACAATGCTGGGCTTGAAGCGAACCTAAAAACTCAACTTGAGAAAGTGAATGAATGTACGCTTTCAGACACAGAGTTTCGTCAGGTGCTGGGTAAGCTAGAGAAAGGCAATATCTTCACCAAGGCGAAGACATTACGCGACCAACTAGATGTTACTTTGGATGATGGTGATAGCCGGCACCTTACGTTGTTGTTTGATGATGCCAGTAAAAACAAGTTTCAGGTTGCCCAGCAAATTACAGTGAAGGGTATCTATACCAACCGTTATGACGTGACGGTATTGGTGAATGGTTTTCCTCTTATTCAAATTGAGCTTAAACGCCGTGGTATCGAGTTAAAAGAAGCGTTCAATCAAGTTAAGCGCTACCAAAAGCACTCGTATCATGCCAACCACGGCCTGTTTAATTATATTCAGTTGTTTGTCATCTCTAATGGGGTGAACACCCAGTATTTCTCTAACAATAGCGACATGTCAGCGAAACAGACGTTTGACTGGACGGATTTTGATAACAAGAGAATTGGCCAACTTCCGAGCTTTGCTAGTGCTTTCCTAACAACGTCGCACCTAACAGCGATGTTGACGAAGTACATAGTTTTGAACGAGACAGGTAAGTTCTTAATGGTGCTGCGCCCGTATCAGTTCTATGCGGTAGAAGAGATCATTAAGCAAGTCAAAACCACAGACTTGAACGGTTACATATGGCACACAACGGGTTCAGGTAAAACGCTGACGTCTTTTAAAGCTGCGCAGATTATGACTTCATTAAGTGAAGTCGATAAAGTCGTTTTTGTGGTTGACCGTAAAGACCTCGATTACCAAACAGCGTTAGAATTTAATGCCTTTGCCAAAGGTTGTGTAGATAGTACAGACAATACCAATATGCTGTTTCATCAGTTAATCGATAAGCCAATTAAAGGAAAAAAGATTAACGAAAACCGCAACAGCAAACTTGTCGTTACGACACTGCAAAAGCTCAATAACGTGGTGACTAAAAAGCGCTACTTAAATGAGATGGAAGCGCTACAAGATAAACATATTGTTTTTATCTTCGATGAGTGTCACCGCAGCCAATTTGGTGATACGCACCATAACATCACAGAGTTCTTCAAGGGGGCTCAATTGTTTGGCTTTACGGGGACGCCAATCTTTGCTGAAAACGCAGTCGCTAAGAAATCCATAAAGAAAACCACTAAAGACCTTTTTGGCGAATGCTTACACCCCTATGTGATTGTTGATGCGATTCGTGACAATAACGTTCTGAAGTTTGCCATCGAGTATGTGGGACGTTATCAGTACAAAGATGGTTCGAACAACAACCTTGATATTGAAGTAGAAGATATCGACACTAAAGAGCTTCTAAGCTCTCCTGCGCGTCTTGATAAGATTACCGACTACATTATTGCTCATCACCGAAGAAAGACGCACAGTCGCGATTACAACGCGATGTTCTGTGTATCTGGTGTGCCTGAGTTGGTTCAGTACTATGAACTGCTTGCTAAGAAGAAAGCGGAAGGCAAGCACAACCTTAAAGTAGCGACCATCTTTAGCTATGAAACCAATGAAGAGGAAGAGTACGAGCTAGGTAATGTTGATGCAGTCGAGGTTCAAGAAGCCGCAGCGAAGTATCTTAATGATGGAGACGCTGTAAAACTGCACAGCCGAGATAAGCTTGAGTCTTTCATCGGCGACTACAATAAGATGTTCGGCACAAGCTACACAACCAAAGATAGCGAGTCTTTCTATAACTACTACAAGAACATCTCTAAACGAGTGAAAGCGAAAGAGATCGATATTCTTCTTGTAGTAAACATGTTCTTAACGGGTTTTGACGCGCCAAAACTTAATACGTTATATGTCGATAAGAACCTAAAGAATCACGGACTCATTCAAGCATTCTCGCGAACTAACCGCTTGTTAGATGAAACTAAATCTCACGGTAATGTGGTCTGTTTCCGCAACCTGAAGAAAGCAGCAGATGATGCATTTACGTTGTTCTCTAACAAGCAGCCGAATGAATCTATTGTTATACCGCCATTTGAAGATCTTTTAGCAGACTTTGATAAAGCTTATGAAGCGTTAATGACAATTACGCCAACAGTTGATTCAGTTGATGACCTTCCTGATGAAGAGGCTCAGGCTCTGTTTGTTAGGCAGTTCCGAGAGTTGATGCGTCTTAAAAATATGCTGGGTAATTTCGCTGATTTCGATATGGACTCGACCGCAATGAGCGATCAAGAGTTTCAGGACTTCACCAGCAAATATGCCGACTTAAATCGCCAGTTACGTGAGAACTCAACCAAAGAGAAAGTATCAATACTTGATGACGTCGATTTTGAACTTGAGTTGATGCACCGTGATGAAGTCAATGTTGGCTACATTCTTCACTTACTACGTGAACTGCACGAAGAAGAGAGCACGGACGAGAAAGAGCGTAAGCGTCAGGTAATCGCAAACTTGATTGCCTCTGACCCTACGTTACTCAGTAAGAAAACTCTAATCGAGAAGTTCATGAATGACCATCTTGATGGAATTCCTGCTCACGCTGATGTTGAAGAAGAGTTTGAATTCTTCTGGGAAAAAGAGAAGCGTGAAGCTTTAGAGAGCATGGCAACTGAAGAAAACCTAGATACTGACAAGCTAGAGATCTTGGTGAACCGTTATGAGCTTAGTGAAGAGATGCCGCTACGAGATGACTTCGCCGGAACATTGCAAACCAAACCTACGATACTGCAACGTAAGAAGATTGTTGGTCGGTTGACTGAGAAGTTCAAAGGGTTTGTCGATACGTTTATTGGTGGGTTTTAAATATGAGTGAAACCGTAAAAGAACTTTGGGAATCCTTTACCAGTAACATAAACAGTCGATTAACAAGCCCATTTTTCGGTGCGTTCATTGTTACATGGGGAATTGTAAACTGGGATAAAATAGCTCTATTATTTTTTGGTCGTCAAAGTGTTGATAATCGCGTGTCCTTTTTTAAAAAGTCAGTTGAATGGCTTTCTGTAGATCATAGTAATGTTTGGGATACGTTATGGTGGCCGTTAATTTTATCGTGTTCTTATCTGTTGATTTCTCCTTACTTACATCTAGTTATTCAACAAATCCAAAAGCATAGTGACAAGCTGAGATACGGTCATAAAGTAGATCAAGATGTTGATAAAGAATTAGATCGTGGTCGATTAGTAAAAGCGACAGCAAAGGCTAATTTACAAGATAAGGTTGCAGAAGATGAGGTTCGAGCTGAGATTGAAAATTCAGTTGCCAAAACTAAAAAGTTGCAAGAAGAAGCCGCTGCCTCTGAAGCTAGAAAAAAACTAATTGAAGAGAAGTACCTTGAGGCACAAGAAAAAGTTAAGGAACTGAAGTTAGCCAATGAGGCGTTGGCTCGAAAAGAAGCTAAAAAGCTTCAAGATGCAGAGAAGGCGACATTCGCTTTCGATAAATCGAAAGCTGAGCATGAAAATGAACTTCTTACTCTGCAACTCCCTCTAGCTTACCAATATATTAATACTCTTTCGGATAGCTTGAATGATGATGAAAAGCGGTACTCGTTATTCCATTTGTCAGAAATCATCGCTGCAACCTTCGGCTACCAAAGTTTTGAACAATTGATCAAAGACGAATCATTCACAGCCAAGAACATAAAAAAGATAAAGTATCTCTCGTACGACTCTGAAACTTTATTTGATTGTTTGAATAATATAATCGAATCAGAAAATGAAGAAGATTATGACTCAAGCTGGTTGTTCGAACATATCCAAATGACGTTAGATCAGTATTCATTGCAGCTCCGAGATTTAGACAGTGTGGCTGAAGAAGCGATTGAGGAGCTTTGGGATTCTGTATATTCAGAAATGTTAGAGGCTGATACGGTTAATTCTGAGATGGCGATAACCAATGCTCATTTTGACGACGTTGATGATCTACATAAAGTCTCGCACCGGTGGGTATCCGGAGATGGACTCTACATTAAGTACTCTTGTACTCTTTCAGGCTCAAATGACCCAGATAAAATGTTTTATGGGGATACAATCTACGTGGATTTTGAAGTTAAGCACCCGCTTGTGATTGGTGAGTCGGGACTTGGAGGGTATGAAATGTATGATGTTAAAGCTCGGGGGAAAGATTATTCCGATGAAAGTGATTGGGAGCATCTTAAGTTAGGCAATAAACCTGCTGAAGCCAGTGCTGAGTTTTAGCGAGTTATTAAATGTGTAGTGCTGCTTCTTAGTTTTCGGGTTGGATTCAGAGTGCCATTGAGCTACTTTTCTTGTGAGGATGTTGATTCTGCAGAGCTTGTCTGCTTGATCGATAAGTTGAATGAGGCCGACAAGAAAAACCTTATCGACCACATTAAGAAAAAGCTTGAAGGTATTGAGTAAGCTTTAGTATTCCTCAACGATTACTTAATCGAAACAACCTTGCTTCGCTTTAGTTGAGCTAACTCTTCACGTAATTGGGAGTTTTTAAACTCCAAATCTTCTATATGAGCCAACGCTTGAACCAGCTTGTCGTTAAGGTGGTGCTGTGAAGCTGCGAACAGGGCTAGTTTCTTTCTCTCAGCCTCATACTTGACCTTAAAGTTTTCCTTGATACGCCTTTGTTCTTTGAGCTTGGTACGCACTGTCTGGATCTCTGGTTGGACTATTTCACCGGTGCCTGCAGCAATTTCAGCTTTGGTCTGTTTAACTTTCTCAACAAATTCAGGGTAGTAATAGCCGCTACCATTGCCTAGGTTAGCTTCTTCCTCAATAGCTCTCACACTGAGCTTTCGATGAGTAGGGATGCACTTGGGCTTGCCTTCTTTTATACGTTCTAATGCAGCCTCTAATGCTAGTCGTGTATTTTCGCTCTTACTCATATGTTGGCTACCTTTAAGTCAGGTTCAAATGGGGTAAAAGACATATCAAAGTCAGCCATGACTTTCTCTGCGGCTCTTACTTGAGTGACATAGTGACTATGTTCACTTACTGAAATATCTTCGCCAGATTCCATGTAAGCAACTAAACTACGGTGTTTTTTCTGCCACCACTTAGCCTGCTGTTCATCAATGATACTACTACCAGAGCCGCAATCTACGCAGAACTGCGGGGCGACTACTCCATCCATATCGCAGTCATAACCGGACTTGCAATAGCTGTGCATTGAACCATGTAGTGTCAACTTACCATCCTTTACGGCTTTATAGATAACATCCCATGAACTATAAATGGTCGGTACATCCCCTCGCATTTTCATGATTGCTTTACCGTGAGCACCGGACAGTGTTTCATCAGAATGCCATTGTTTGAAGATTTTATTGGCAGTGGTTTCGGCATTAATCTCTTCGAGCGCTTGCTGTATTTTAGTATCTACCTTTAGATCTCGCAGACCCGCCAGCTTACCACCGTTGGTATACCATTCTGTCATGGCAAGGTGGATATGCTTAAATTGCTGCTTGAGAGCGACTACGGTACTCAAGCGATTTTTAATACAATAAAATGCTAAAGTACGTCTAAATTGGTGAGTGGTTATGTACCATGGTTGACCAACTTTCACATACTTCTTAACTCGCTCAATTGAATTTGGATTAGAAGTTATACACTCTTGATAATCCTCGCTAGTAACAATGAAACCAAATTGTTTGCAAAATCGTTTTAGTCGTTCATTCCAATCTAGGATTAATATTGGGGGCCTAGAACGATATGTTTGACTAACCCACAGGGTGTTATTGTATTTATCATCGGGGTATTCTATTTCTTTGCGCCACCGCTCCGTTAATGTATCCATTAAACCTATGGCTTTTTTTGAAGAAGGCGCAGTCACCCACGTCTCTCGTTTTTCTCCTAACTTAAAGGTGTGGGATTGCAACATATGATAATCGCGCCCTTCAAACGTGTCGTGGTAGTAACTATTAGGGGTTAACTTATCTAATTCAGAGTCTCGCATGCCGCTGAACCCACCACAGATAATATATGCCGCATTAGTAAGTTGACCAAGATAGCGTTTAAAGTCATTCCCATTTTCTAGTGGAATATCCGGTAGTGTTTGAGCTAATGGCTCAATAATTTCCTTAGCTGTTAGAGGTTGGTTGCCCTGCACGGCTTCTGAGTATTTGTGATTATTAATACTGCCGTCTTCATTTATGAAATAGTATTTTTTTCTCCCATTTTTCACTTTAGCGTCAATAATTCTTTTACCTTGAAGGTAATTTGACTGTAGAGCATTTTCAGTGTTAGAAATTAACTGAATGTGAGGATATGCATAGTCAATCAGCTCTATGGCCTTGGAGTAAATAGAGTTGCATAAACGCTCTGGGATAACGAGAATTTGTTGTTTCTCTAGATTATTTAATCGCTTTGCAACACTACTCGACTTGATAGGCTTTAATTCTAGATTTAGCCTGTGCCATGATGCGTAATCGATAGCTGCATTTATCGCAGAAAATGTATGCATGAGGGTGCTTTGTGAATATTTATGTTGTTGTAGATAAATCTCAAAGTTATCCCATATATCAGGCAAGGATAGGGCTTTCAATGAGGTTTTCCTGTTCTCAGCTAAGAAACGATAGACTCTTTTAAAGGCCCTCAATCGAGAGTGGATACCTGAAAAATTTAGTGCTTTTCGCATCTTTGGACTGTTATGGAGCAACCAGCCCAAGGTAATTAACTTGAGCTCTCTCTGTATTTCCATGTTGGCACTGAACTCTTTAAACGAAAGACTGTTGCGTTCCTTTTTTCGAGAAAAAGGAAAGCAATTCCAGTCGCTCTGACCGAAAGTAGCCGTTACATTACCATCCTCATCTTTGCAGATGATTACGGTGTCTAGTTCATCAAATCGTTCTTCATGGTACAAAGTGATGATATCTATAAGTTGCACTTTATGTTCTTCGGGGAAATCTCTTTTATAGAGTTGTGTTGTATTCATGGCTACACCTCGTTAGAGCGCTGAGAAATCAATTCAAGTACAGATTCAGCTTCACTCCAAAGGGGGTGAAAACCATCATCGAGCTTTTTTTCTGCTTGCCTTAATAGGTGATTATTGATGTTGGGTAGTATTTTTTCATCTATGAATATTACGATATTTTCAAAGTTTTTACGGTAATGGCTTGTATCAAGATGTAGGTAGAGTGACTCCTCAATACACGCCTTAAAGCTGAGTAGGCACCATATATCTGCGAGAGATTGTACAATGACCTGATTAGGACAACCAAAACAAGCTAACAAGTCAGCACATGCTAGTTTCTCGCCCTTGCTTGCTAGCTTATGTTGAATGGCCTTCCGAGTGTATTTTTTAGACTTTTCACCAAATGGAGAAGCACAACTACTACCATTGGAGACCCTGCTTAAATTGGGAAGGTTTATCTTGTATTCTTCCTCGATGACCAGAAAATCGAGACCCAAATTGTTCTGTGCCTGTCTGGTATTAATACCACTTCTTACCTGTTCTTCCCTTATCGACATGGCATCTTGTATCATGCCGTTATTTGAAAAGCGATTACCATTGCTGTAGCTTCTCTTTCGGGTATTTGGCGTATTATTCAGCATGATGTCATTTACCATATCACCCTGATAATAGGTGGTTAGCTGAGCGCCTGTCTCACGAAAGCGACTGATAACAGGGCGCAATCTATTTCCTTGCTGATCGGTAAAGGTAAAGTGTTTTTCTACCCAGCGTTTTAAAAAGTCTTGCAGAGTTGTTGTCTTTAGGGGGTGTGCCTTTTTATAAGGAATTGTTTGAAGCAGAGTGGCGTTTTTATTTGAGTTTATTGTGCGGGAAGCATTGAGTAACTTATCAAAAAAACTCATGGCGTACTTAGGGACTTCTAGTTCATGCTCTCCTATCTCAATTTGAATTGTTTTAAAGGCGCGACGCTTAAAAGCCGACATTGTGTACCATGTTTCTCCTAATGTTATTGAGGCGTTGTCAGGTTGTTTTAGGCCAAATAAGTCACTTGTGTTTGCGTAAGTGTAATAGGCTAATAAATAGGTTGCAGCACTCATCATTTTTGTGATGCCAGAACAAAGTTGGTATTTTTTGTCTTGCCAAGTAAAAACCATAGTAGGCTTACATTTATAGGCGTGCATGTGCTTACCTGGGTCGTCAATGAATTGCTGGTAAGTTTGGTTAAATAAGCGTCGAAGAAAAGGGAGCAATTGGTTTAAATTATCACGAGTGTAGCTTTCAAAGGATCTTCTATCATTGTCATCCATAATTACTACGTTATCAAAATAATGGTGCGGTAAATCAACGTATTTAGTAAATAAAGTGACCATTTCAGATAGTCTTTTTTTATAGGTGGCGCTTTTTAGTGAACCCAACATGACTCGGTTTTGCAGATGTTCCATATAGCCTTCAGTTGAGGGCTTCGTAAAAGCGGGTATTTTATTTTCATCGCACCATCGAACGTATTGAGCAGCTTTTATATAAAGAGTGTAAAGAGATGCGTGGCTTCCACCTTGTGCAATTTCTTCTTCAAATCTTGTTTTTAATCTATAAATCAATCCTTCTCTATTTATAACTTCAAATTGCTTACCTTGCTTCATTCGCTTCGTCGATGGAAAGCCCTTTGCTAAAAACCGATTAAAGTCGGCAAGCCTGTTATCTCCAATGTTTAGTAAAATGCATAGTTCAGGGCTCCAGTTGCCCATACGGATGATACTATTCATTATTATCACCTAATGCTTCATGCATGATGCTATCTAAAATGCCAAACTTCACTTTGAACGCTTCTTTGCGTTGCAAATAACGTAGATACTTCCAAGTCGTGGATTCGTTTCTATGCCCCATCCAACCCATTAGAAGCGCCATACACTCCATTGGAGTTAGTCCAGCCTCAAGCAAGTCATTTAGTCTATATGTACCGTAGGTTGAGCGTAGGTCATGGAAGCGATGAATAAAGGAAGGGGAGATTTTCTTGATGGAGGTTCTAAGTTCCGTCCACCTAGCTTCAATGGATTTAGCGGTAACAGGATTGCCTTGCTCACTTACAAAAAGAGGTTCATGACGCTCACACAGCTCAAGCCTTTCGATAGTTTCCTGCTTGAGTGAAGACTTATCTTTGGGCAATGATTCTAATTGAGCATTGAGTTTGTTTACTCGTTTGATTCTGCGCTCAGAGGTACGGTATTCATTCAGTGTGGTTAGCAGCTCTGATGAGATTTCTACACGTCTTTGCTTTGAGTATTTAGTTTGAACACCTGTCGATTGAGGGGATAAAACGATCTCGTAACGATGCTTACTTTCAATCAAGGGTGTTGCGGTATCAAGTGCATTCAGGGAGAGCGTTGCCACCTCTTGAATTCGCATTCCTGTATCTATGGAGATTAACACCTGCAAGCGTAATTCTTCGGATGCGTTAGGAAGGTGCTGTGTCAGAATACTCAGTGACTCTTGAGCGAGTGGAGATAAAGGTCGAATGTTCTTACTGCTTGCATCCTTTGGTACTTTTATTCGCAAGTCACTCGTTTCAACGGTAAACGTTGGCGATATGTGCGCTAGCATCCCAGTGCTTTGAACAGATACAAACTCCATTTTAAATGGCGCTTCTTTCTCGTTCTTGATTTTTAAGTAACCATCATGCATTAACCACTTGTAGTAGTTAACAATCTGATTCATTCGTACGCTTGCTGTGCTGTGTGCTAATTCCCCGTTCTTGATTTGTTTTAACAGGTGAGAGCGAAAAAGATAAGTTGGCTTGAGCCTTTTAATGGGAGGGAATGTATTCCATACCAATCCTTTACCTTCAAGGAACTGGTAGTAAGCCTGTAATGCTTGAGCGCAGGGTGAAAGATCTTTAGCTGCTTTGATCGCTTTCTGATAGAAGAGGTAGCTGTTTGCCTCGTGGTTGAATGAACCATCTTGATTGAACAGTGTAGGTAGTGAGCCAATATTTCCCCTGAATGGAGTGCATTCGCAGATCTCATTACTGACTGATAATTCTGTCTGTTTATAGACATTGCCTGATTGTATGAGGTACATAAATTTACCTAGAAGATCACTGACTATACATACAGCATAGTCAGTGATGGGTTATTTTCCAGATTTACTTATGTGTGTAAGATACTTTTTCTACACTAACCTGTCATGGTAACAAACTCTTCGCTGCCCGTTGGGTGAATCGCCACAACAGAGTCGAAGTCTGCTTTGGTTGCGCCCATCTTCATTGCAACGCCGAAGCCTTGAATCATTTCATCAACCGTGAAGCCGATGCCGTGTAGGCCAACGACAGTCTCTTCTTCGCCAGCACATACTAGCTTCATCTTACAAGGTTGACGGTGCTTGGTTACTGCTGTGTACATCGCAGTGAAGCCAGATGTGTAAACCTTGATGTTGTCTTTGCCGTACTTCTCTTCAGCTTCTTGAGTCGTTAGACCAATCGTGCCGATAGGTGGGTGGCTGAATACAACAGTAGGAACTAGGTTGTAGTCCATTTTCGCGTTAGTTTGACCGTTGAATAGACGCTCAGAAAGCTGACGACCTGCTTTAACCGCTACAGGAGTTAGCTCGATACCGCCTTCCATGATGTCGCCAACACAGTAGATGCCAGGAACGTTAGTCGCTTGGAACTCGTCTACCTTGATGTAGCCACGATCGTTCGTCTCAACGCCAGTTGATGCTAGGTTGATAGCGTCAGTTGCTGGGTGGCGACCGATCGCCCAGATTAGGTGGTCAACGTTTTGAGTGTTGCCGTTCTCTAGGTGTAGAGTCAGTGTGCCGTCTGCTTCTTTCACTACTTCTTTTGGAACAGAGTGTGTATGAAGTGTTGGGCCTTCTGCTTCCATTACTTCTACTAGCGTTTCGATGATCATTGGATCAAAGCTACGTAGTGGAGATTCTTTACGGCAGAACAGATGTGTTTCTGTGCCAAGTGCACTTAGTACGCCTGCGATTTCTACTGCGATGTAGCCTGCGCCGATTACAGCAACACGCTTAGGTTGCTCCATCAGATCGAAGAAACCGTTTGAGTCGATGCCGTATTCTGCGCCTGGGATGTTTGGAATTGTTGGACGGCCACCTACCGCGATCAGGATGTGATCCGCAGTGTAGTGTTCACCGTTTACTTCAACGGTTTTCTCGTCAACAAACTTAGCAAAGCCTTTGATTACGTTTATTTTGTTGTTACCCAAAACGCGATCGTAAGACTCGTGGATACGACCAATATATGCTTGGCGGTTTTCAACTAACTTGCTCCAGTTGAAGCCTTTTACTTCAACGTCGAAGCCGTAATCTTCAGAGTACAGGTTGATCGCTTCAGCAACTTGAGCGCCATGCCACATTACCTTTTTAGGAACACAACCAACGTTTACACAAGTACCACCAAGGTCTTGAGCTTCGATAAGTGCAACCTTTGCACCGTGCATTGCTGCGCGGTTTGCTGATGCGATGCCGCCTGAACCGCCACCGATACAGATGTAATCAAAATGAGTCGCCATTACTTTCTCCATTTATTGAAGGCTGTGGGTACAGTGATCGCACTGAACACCTACGTCCTATAGATTCTTAAATTGTCTAATTATTATATTGAGGGCAGATCGGTTGAACTCAATCTCCCTGTTTAAAATTTATTCGTGTATGTCACAATCTACTGAATATTCGTCAGATCATGACGTTAAGTTCGAGATTATTCGGGTACGATCCACTCTACTTTGAAGTGACCGGTTGCCGGCGCAATTGCTTCCTTCAAGAATGGAAGAATTTCGTTCATTTGGCTTTCTAGCTTCCAAGGCGGGTTGATAACAATCATGCCTGATGCTGTCATGCCACGCTCGTTGGTATCTGGTGATACGCCAAGTTCGATTTGTAGAATCTTGTTGATACCTAAGCCTTCAAGTCCTTCGATCATGTCTTCGATATCACAGCGGTTTACTACCGGGTACCAAATTGCGTAGATACCGGTTGCCCAGCGCTTATGGCTTTGAGCAATCGCCGTCACCACATCGCGATACTCTTTTGCCAGCTCGTAAGGTGGGTCGATAAGTACCAAACCACGACGCTCTTTTGGTGGCAGGCTGCCTTTTAAGCGTTGGAAGCCATCTTCTTTGTAGATAGATACCTGACGATCGCGGTGGAACTCTTGCTCAAGCAGAGGGTGATCGGCTGGGTGAAGCTCGGTCAGTACCATGCGGTCTTGATCGCGCAGGTGCGCGCGGGCAACACGTGGAGAGCCCGGGTAGAAACGCAGTTTTTCGCCATTGTTGAGTGCTGAGATAGACTCAAGGTAGCTTTGAATGTCTTCAGGAAGTTCTGTTTGTTCCCAGACGCGTGCAATACCTTGTTTGTATTCGCCCGTTTTTTCAGACCATTCATGCGTTAAGTCGTAACGACCTACACCAGAGTGAGTATCATGATAAACAAAAGGCTTATCCTTCTGTTTCAAAGAATTAAGAATAAGGCTCTGTACGATATGCTTTACTACGTCGGCATGGTTGCCTGCGTGGAAGCTGTGGCGATAACTTAACAAATTAAACTCTCGTAACACTCTCGAATTAGAGTGTGGTTAGTGTAGGTGGGGTTAATCAGACTATTATAACCCTCAATGGACCATAAATTCTCGATCAATTCAGGAACAGTCGTTCGCAATATGCAGTTAGTTATTGGTTCTGCTATTGAAATTTGCCTTCATGGGCACTATTTAATAACTATTCGCAAGTGATTTTTTAGGGCGACCCTTAGCCTGATGACTGTAAGACGACCTCATTACAAAAAAGACGAAAGTCTCTAAAGCCAAAGGAATGTTTATATGTCTAATCCGCTATTAACCTTCACGGACTTACCTCCGTTTTCACAAATCAAACCTGAGCACGTTAAGCCAGCGGTTGAGCAAGTGATTGAAGCGTGTCGCAACAAGATAGAACAAGTACTTGAAGGTAATACTTCACCAAGCTGGGACAACCTAGTTGCTCCGATTGAAGAAGTGGATGATCGTTTAGGCCGTATTTGGTCACCAGTAAGCCACATGAACTCTGTTGTGAACAGCGACGAACTGCGTGAAGCGTATGAGAGCTGCCTACCAGTACTGTCTGAGTACGGCACTTGGGTTGGTCAACATAAAGGTTTGTTCGAAGCGTATAAAGCGATCAAGGCAAGCGAAGCATTCTCGGCATTAAATCGAGCTCAACAAAAAACCATTACTGACGCACTGCGTGACTTTGAATTGTCAGGTATTGGCTTACCCGCGGACGAGCAGCACCGCTATGGTGAGATCAGCAAGCGCCAGTCTGAGCTGGGTTCTCAATTCTCAAACAACGTACTTGATGCCACCATGGGTTGGAGCAAGCAAGTAACAGACGTGGCTGAACTGGCCGGTATGCCTGAATCGGCACTGGCGGCAGCACAAGCCGCGGCCCAAGCTAAAGAGCTGGAAGGTTACCTACTGACTCTGGATATCCCTTCATACCTACCGGTGATGACGTACTGTGACAACCAAGCGCTACGTAAAGAGCTGTACGAAGCTTACGTAACTCGCGCTTCAGATCGCGGTCCAAATGCTGGTAAGTGGGACAACACTGAGATCATCACGGAGCAACTTAAGCTGCGTCACGAGATCGCACGCATGCTTGGCTTTAGCACCTACAGCGAAAAGTCACTGTCGACTAAAATGGCAGAAACGCCAGACCAAGTACTTGGTTTCCTTAACGACCTAGCAGTAAAAGCGAAACCACAAGGTGAGCGCGAAGTAGAAGAGCTACGTCAGTTTGCTGAGAAAGAGTTTGGTGTCTCTGAGCTAAATCTGTGGGACATCGCTTACTACAGCGAGAAACAAAAACAGAACCTGTTCGAGATCTCTGATGAAGAGCTTCGTCCATACTTCCCTGAGTCGAACGTAGTTTCTGGTTTGTTCGAAGTACTAAACCGTGTGTTTGGTATGTCGGTAACAGAGCGTGAAGGCGTAGACACTTGGCATGAGTCCGTTCGCTTCTTTGATATCTTTGATGCGACAGGAACACTGCGTGGTAGCTTCTACCTTGATCTATACGCACGTGAACACAAGCGTGGTGGCGCTTGGATGGATGACTGTCGTGGTCGTCGCATTACTGAATCTGGCGAGCTGCAAACGCCAGTGGCTTACCTAACGTGTAACTTCAACAAGCCAGTTGGTGACAAGCCTGCGTTATTTACTCACGATGAAGTGGTGACTCTGTTCCACGAATTCGGTCACGGCATCCACCATATGCTAACGCAAGTTGATGCGGGTGCTGTTTCTGGTATCAATGGCGTGCCTTGGGATGCGGTTGAGTTACCAAGTCAGTTCCTCGAAAACTGGTGTTGGGAAGAAGAAGCGCTGTCGTTCATTTCTGGTCACTTCGAAACCGGTGAAGCCTTACCAAAAGAGATGTTAGAGAAAATGCTAGCGGCGAAGAACTTCCAATCAGCGATGTTTATCCTGCGCCAGCTAGAGCTTGGCTTGTTCGATTTCACGTTACACACAGAGTACGACCCTGAAGTGGGTGCTCGTGTACTCGAAACGTTGGCGGATGTTAAGTCTAAGGTGTCGGTTCTGCCAAGCCTAGATTGGAACCGTTTCTCACATAGCTTTGGTCACATCTTTGCTGGTGGCTACAGTGCGGGTTACTACAGCTACCTTTGGGCAGAAGTGCTATCGGCAGATGCGTTCTCAGCATTTGAAGAAGAGGGTATCTTCAACACAGAAACTGGTAATCGCTTCCTGAACAACATCCTTGAAATGGGTGGCAGTGAAGAGCCAATGGAGCTGTTCAAACGCTTCCGTGGTCGTGAGCCACAAATTGATGCAATGCTGCGTCATGCGGGAATCAACGCATAATCACGGTAACTATCTAGTTTATTAAGAGTTAATAGCGAAAAGAGCCTCTAGTTAGAGGCTCTTTTTTGTCTGTGCTTCAGGGGCCAAACAAGGCGAACGAATATTATGGATTCACATTGCGGTTGATAGGGTTCTGCAATGAAATCAGTGTCTCTGTCGACTGAACTTCATCGATCGCTTGCAGCTTATCGATCAATACAAACTGCAGCTCTTCTATCGACTTACACATCAGCTTTACAAAGATATTGTAAGCACCAGTGGTGTAGTACGCCTCAACCACTTCGTCTAAGGCATTCAGCTTAGCGATCGCCGAGTGGTAATCTTTGGCAGCATTAAGGTTGATGCCAATAAAGCAACACACGTCGTAACCCAGTTTTTTGGTGTTTACCACAACTTCCGTTCGCTCGATAATGTCTGCCGATCTCATCTTTTCGATGCGAACGTGAATCGTCGCAGGGCTGACATCGAACTGCTTTGCCATTTCAGCGTAAGGAGTTCGTGCATCTTCCATCAAGGTTTTGAGAATGGCACGGTCTAGATCATCTAGACGAGCTGTGGTTGTGGACATGCATAATCCTTAGGTTGAATGAAAAACATACCGGCTTGAGTACACATCATAGCCAAGGGTGATAATATTAGCAGTAACTATAGGGTTAGGGTGAATTCAGTGCGATTTTCGTTATTTTTTATTGTGATGTGTTGGAGTGTTTTTGCTTCAGCTCAGGCAAAAGATGTGTTGGTTATTCACTCTTATCATCAAGGCTTTTTCTGGACAGATGATTTCCATAAAGGACTATCTGATGAGCTCGATCGCGATGGGTTATCTTACCGGGTTGTTTATCTCGATACCAAGCGAACTCAAAACGCTGAATACTTAGAGCGAATTTATCAGCTATACCGCACTAAGCTGTCGCATGAAGAGTTTGCCGCTGTAGTCGTCAGTGATAATAACGCCCTCAATCTGATGAAACGCTTAGCGCCCGAACTCAATGGCACGCCCGTTATTTTTGGTGGCATCAACAATTTTTCTCCGCAAATGATTGAAGGCTTGCACGCAACCGGTATCACTGAAGATATTGATATGGCGAGCAATATTGAGCTGATCAATCGACTTCAATCGACGGTTAAAAAAGTTTACGTGGTTACCGATCACTCGGTAACGGGTGAAGCTATTCGCGCTCAAGTGGATTTATTTCTACAAAAACGCCCTGAGTTTTCTGGGATGGTGGAGCAATATACGCCTGATTCTTATCAAGAACTGATGACGTTCGCGCAACGCGCTGATCTAACTAAAAGCTTGTTGTTCTGGGCCTACTACCGCGACATCAATGGTCGGGTCAGCAGCAAAGAAGACTGGCGTCAGCTCAACAAAAAAACTCAGATGCCATTGTATATTGTGCATGATTTAGGACTTGGGTTTGGTGCGATTGGTGGCGTGATCCACAGTGGAGAAACGCAAGGTCGAGACACGGGGCGCGTGCTGTTGAGCGTGCTGAACAATCCTAAGGCTCCATTGCCATTGGTGGTTGCTGGCGCGCCAGAAATCAAACTCGATTACCAACAGATCTCACGTTGGGATTTGGGTGCAGAGAATGAAGCCTCAGTAACCTTCCTCAATAAGCCGAAGTCATTCTTAATGCGCTATCGCGATGAAATTCGCACCATCGGTTTAATGTTCTTGAGCATGTCGTGTGTTATCGCGGTGTTGGTGTATTACCTTAACCGTCTGAAGAAGAGCGAACGTGCAAGTCGCCAAAGCCAACGACTGTTGGAGTCGATATTTGATCAGAGCCTGCAATTTATGGGCATCATTGATAAGGGTGGCGTGCTGCTGTCGAGTAACAGCAAGTTACATGAGCTGCTTTATAATCAAGGCTATAAACTGGGAACGCCGCTGCAACAACACCAACATTGGGAAAGTTCTGCGCGAGAAGTGCTAGCCGAATATTTCATCGCAAAAAGTGAGCACCCAGCCTTACGATTTGAAGCCGAGGTGTGGTGTCGAGATCGCGGTGCGATGGTGTTGGATATTTCATTGAAGCCGATGCCGGGCAGTGAAGACGAAGACATTCAGTTTCTCTTTGAGGCGCGCGACGTGACCTCACGTAAGCTTGCTGAGAATAAGCTGTTCCAACGTGAAGCAAACTTGAAGCTGTATTACGACAAACAGCCGGTGATGATGATTACGCTCGATGGCAATAATCGCATTCAACAAGTGAACCAGTTTGCCGAAGAGCTTTTGGGATACCCTCTCGATCAGTTGTTGGGCCATCGCCCTAGAGAATTCTATGTTGATGAGAACGCGATGATTCCTCGTCATATCTTGCTGCAACCTCAGCATAAGATTCGTGGTGTGTGGCGTCGTGATATCGAATATCGCCATGCCGACGGCAGCAAGAGCTGGATTCGTGAAAATATCCGCCCGTTGGTGGAGTCTGATCAGCTGTTGATTGTGGGTGAAGACATCACCGAAACGCACGAGCTTTCTGAAAAGCTAGAGTATCAGGCTCGCTATGACCTACTGACTGACACCTTTAACCGCAACCACTTTGAGCAAGAGCTGCAAAAGGCGCTGAAAGAGGTTGAGAGCCACATGCGAACTCACGCAATGTTGTTCCTAGATTTGGATCAGCTGAAAGTGCTGAACGATACCGCAGGACATGAAGCGGGTGATGCTGCGATCTTGTTTAGCGCCAAACTGCTAGAAGACGTACTGCCTTACAATGCGGTGTTAGCGCGAATGGGTGGTGATGAGTTTGCTGTGCTGATGAAAGACTGTACTGAACGAGATGCGGTGAATGTGTGTCGCAGTATTATCTCGATGATGAGTGAGAATCCATTCTTGTGGGATGATATTCGACTCAACCTGACGTGCTCTATCGGTATTCGATTGATCGACCATACAGCAGCTTCACCACAGATGGTGCACGCTCAGGCGGATGCAGCTTGTCATGCCGCTAAAGAAGAAGGTCGCAATCGCTATCATCTTTACCATCAAGATGATGAAGACCTGCGTCGTCGCCATCTTGAGATGGAGTGCGTTAACCTAGTGCATGAGGCCTTGGCTAACGATCGCTTAGAGTTGTTTGCGCAGCGAATTCTTGGCCTAGATGAAGACAGCGATAAAATGCACTTTGAAATCTTGGTCCGCATCAAGAACATCCAAGGGGAATACATCTCCCCGGGGATCTTCATGCCAGCCTCAGAGCGTTATAACATCGCGCATTTGATTGACCGCCAAGTCGTCAGTCAAACCTTGGGTTGGTTGGAGCAACGCCCTGAGGTTATTGAGGAACTGGGGATGTGTTCAATCAATCTTTCCGGTCACTCGATGGGTAACCGTGAGTTTGTCGAATTTTTGATAGATAGCCTGAGCGATTCATCGATACCGTGTCATAAGATTTGTTTAGAGATCACCGAAACAGCGGCCATGAGTAACATGAAGCAGGCGATCAAGTTCTTCACTCGAATCAAAGAGCTTGGCTGCATGATTGCATTGGATGATTTTGGCTCAGGGCTATCGTCATTTGGCTATCTGAAAAAGCTGCCTGTCGATATTGTGAAGATCGATGGCTTGTTTGTACGTGATATTGATGTGAATGAGATGGACCATGTGATGGTTCGCTCGATCAATGATCTTGCCAAGCAGATGGGCAAGCACACCGTGGCTGAGTTCGTTGAAAATACCCAGATTATCGACAAGCTTATCGAACTGGGTGTGAACTACGCGCAGGGCTACATCATAGGGCGACCTAAGCCACTCGCAGAGCTTGTTGAAGAGTTAAGACAAGAGCGAGAGACAGAGCCATTGGTTTAGGTAAGCCGACTTTAGCTGGGAATACTTTTCACCGCTAATATGTATTGTTGAGGCAATCAGGTAAACTGGTTGCCTCTTTTGTTTTGAATACTACTGTCTGTTGGAGACGACCTTGCAACTACAACTGATTTGCGAAGATGCTACCCAAATCGATCATTTGAATGACTTAGCGACCCGCTGGAACTTATCTCATGATGAAAGCAGTGATTTTGCTTTGGTACTGACTAGTGAGCGACTTGAGCTACGTAAAGTCGATGAGCCTAAGCTTGGCGCTATCTTTGTTGATTTAGTGGGAGGCGCTGTTGGTCACCGACGTAAGTTTGGCGGTGGTAAAGGTCAGGCGATTGCCAAAGCAGCTGGTTTAAACAAAGGCGCAACGCCAACTATTCTTGATGGTACTGCAGGCTTAGGGCGCGATGCGTTTGTGTTGGCTTCTCTAGGTTGTAAGGTGCAAATGGTCGAGCGTCATCCAGTTGTGGCTGCACTGCTTGATGATGGCTTGCAGCGAGCGCAACAAGACCCAGACATCGGTGGTTGGGTAAGTGAGCGTATGAAGCTGATTCACGCATCCAGTCACGATGCGTTGGATAAGCTCAGCAACGATCCTGACTTCGAACAGCCAGACGTGGTGTACCTCGACCCAATGTACCCACACCCAGAGAACAAAAAGAAATCGGCTTTGGTTAAAAAAGAGATGCGCGTATTCCAATCTTTGGTGGGTGCCGATCTGGATGCTGATGGTCTATTTGAGCCGGCGATGAAATTGGCATCGAAGCGAGTTGTGGTTAAAAGACCGGATTACGCTGCTTGGTTAGACGAACAAAAACCGAGCATGGCGATCGAAACCAAAAAGAACCGTTTTGACGTCTATGTGAAAGCATCAATGACTTAATTGAAGCATCAATAACTTAGATACACGCTAAGAAAATTTCCCGTCATAAATACGATAAATTGCCATTTAACACTTGCGATAGTCGCGTTACGGATGTATATCTAACTAAGAATCATTATTATTCTTAGCTGGAGTTGAAGCATGGCTAAACGCTTTTGTAAGTTAAACCGTCGAGATATTACCGAACACTTGGGCGAGATCCACAGCTTAGTGACTGAACCTAAGTTCGTGTGTCGTTCTTGCGCGCGTTCTTCGGCGGATCAAGCGAATCTATGCAAACCCACCGCAATTCCACCTCTTGGTTGTCAAAACATACCCGTTGAAGAGAAAGTCGCATGCGGCCTGCTAGCGGAAACATTACCTGCACCAGAACTGTCGCTTGCGGAAATCAACGAGGCAATTGAACCGAGCGTACAAATGTTCGATCCAGCCGCCGCTGATATGGCCCCTGAGCTTGCCAAAAAAGAAGCCGCACAGAAAAAAGCCAAGCTGAAAAAACTGATGGCGAAGGCGAGCGGTGATGAGAAAGCTGAACTCAAACAAGCGAAGAAAGCGGCTAAGAAACAAGAGAAGTACAATAAGAAACTGGCGAAGATGATTAAGAAGCAGCAAAAGCTGTTTAAGAAAAGTCAGAAGCTGGAAAGTGAATTGGAACGAATCAACCTACAACTTGATGATGTTGCCTTCACTGAAACCAAGACTCAGGTAGTGAGCCACAATCAAATCCACTGAAGTTGATTTGAATGGTTTATTGCTACAGCGATGATTTAAAAAGAGCGACCTTAGGTCGCTCTTTTGCTTTTTGGGGTTATCCGAGCTGACTCATGTAGCTCGTTCAAATCAGCTAAGCGTTGCTTGCGGATCTTGCTACGCGCTTCTTCACCCACGTCTCATTGACGAATAAAGAGAATAAGATAACGGCGCCACCAATAGACAAGCGAACCAAATCGACATCTCTGTTCCAAATCAGGATATTCACCACCAGACCAGCAGGAACCAAGGCATTGTTCATCACTGCCAGCGCGCCAGCATTCACCATGCACGCGCCTTTATTCCACATAAAGTAACCCAGCCCCGACGCAATCAAGCCAAGGTAGATCAGGATTCCCCATTGAAGTGTGGTGGTGGGCAGTTTCTCTGGGTTGCCTAGTAGCATGAAAGCCACTGACGCGACACATAGCGCCCCTAAGTAGAAGTAACCAAATACGGTTCGCTGAGGCAACTCGGTCGATTCCTTCTCCATCACCACCTTGTAGCCCACCTGACCAATAGCAAAGCACAGGTTCGCGCCTTGCACGACGAGGAAGCCGACTAAAAAGTTTTCGTTAATACCTGCGAACTTAATGAATACCGCGCCCAATACCGCAATTGCCGCTGTCACTAGGTACCACGGAGAGAATTGCCCTTTGAGAAAGTCATAAATAAGCGTGACGTAAATTGGGGTAAAGACAGTAAACAAAAGGACTTCAGGAACGGATAGCAGTAAGAAAGACTGATAGTAGAAGCAGTACATCAGGCCAAGCTGGATACCACCAATTGCCATCAATTTAGCGATCAGCTTACGCGATACGCCGCGAAACTTTAGGAAAGGAAGAAATACGACGCCAGCAAGGGCAACACGCATTAAAACAGAGAACCAAGAATCAACCTGACCCGCAAGGTAAACGCCGATCAGGCTAAAGGAGAAGGCCCATAGGAGGGTAACACCAGCTAAATAGCTCATAGTAAAACTTCGTTAATAAGATATGGGCTGTATGTTACCTAACCTTAAATCATTAGTCTTCTGAATCTCTTAGAGGCACGACCAGCATATCAACCGGAGAGGCGTTGATCAGTTGTCGTGTTGAAGAAAGTAGCTTGCTCCAGAAATCTTGATGGTGACCACAAACCACGAGATCAACATTAAACTCGTTGATGGTGTCACACAGCTCATGACTCAAATCGCCACTGCCCACTAAGGTATGGGTGATTGGGTATTGAGCATGCTCAGCAAAATTTTGCAGCTGAACTCGAGATGCTTCCATCGCGTTATGTTGGGTTTCTGCCATGTTGATATCAATCAGGCCGGTATACAGCTCCGCGTAGTTAATATCGATATGGATAAAAGAGACTTTGGCTTCCAATGGCTTAGCCAATGCTACCGCTTTATCCACAATTAATTTGCTGTCTTCTGATAAATCGACCGCGACCAAAATATGTTTGTAACTCATATCGCTACCTCCTTTATTCATTGTCTGATTTAAGATTAGCACTATGCGATGGCTTTTTTTGCTGAAGTGATCTCATATCCACTGTCTTGCGTAATGACAGCTCGAAATATTGGTTAACTAATGGCCTGCGAGATATTCATTAAATAGTGATATAGTAGAGAAAATTGAGGATGTAATTAGGAGTCTTAAATGCTGTCAAAAACTATGGTTGAGCAACTGAATGATCAAATTAACCTAGAATTTTTCTCATCCAATCTATACTTACAAATGAGTGCTTGGTGTGAAGACAAAGGATTTGAAGGTGCAGCAGAGTTTCTGCGTGTTCATGCAGTAGAAGAAATGGAACATATGCAGCGTCTTTTCACTTACGTAAGTGAAACAGGTGCAATGCCAATTCTAGGTGCGATTGAAGCGCCAAAACATGAATTTGATAGCCTTGGTGCTGTGTTCCGTGAAACTTATGAACATGAGCAAATGATTACTCAAAAGATCAACAAACTGGCTCACGTTGCTTTCAGCACACAAGATTACTCAACCTTTAACTTCCTGCAATGGTACGTTGCAGAGCAACACGAAGAAGAGAAGTTGTTTAAAGGTGTATTGGATAAGCTAGAGCTTGTTGGTGAAGACGGTAAAGCACTGTTCTTTATTGATAAAGACCTAGCGCAATTGGCAAAAGATGGTTCATCTTCAATTATGGAAGCTCCTGCCGTTTAGGTAGTACGGGAAAGACACTGATTATCTTTTTCTTTTGAGTTTTCTTATGAAGATGTAGGGAGGAAAGGATGATCAGCGGCGACACTATTCTATTTGCACTAATGGTTGTGACTTGCGTGAACTGGGCGCGATATTTTACTGCGCTAAGAACACTCATTTATATAATGCGAGAAGCACATCCTCTACTTTATCAACAAGTAGACGGAGGTGGATTCTTCACAACTCATGGCAATATGACCAAGCAGGTTCGCTTGTTTAGTTACATCAAAAGCAAAGAGTACCACCATCATCACGACGAAGTGTTTATGTCGAAGTGTGATCGCGTAAGACAGTTGTTTATACTTTCTTCCGCTCTGCTGGGTGTAACGTTGCTGTCTTCTTTCATCGTCTAAGTTATTTAGTACGTGTGAAGTAGAGTTTAGGTTTTGGTGTAAAGCTTCGGTTGTTGGTTCGCTAAGCCAAGTAGTGGTTTTGCTGCTGTCTGCAAATTGTACAATTGAACATCAATTGCAAAGTTTAAAATTGCCGCTAGAATAGCGAGCAATTAGTAAGGATGTGCTGTTTATGCACATCCTTTTTTATTGATGGCATTTCGAGAACAGGGCGTACTCGAGGTGCAAAAGTGAAGAAAGCAGAACCCCAATGAGTGAAAAGTTTGATGTAATCGTAATTGGTGCGGGCGCCGCGGGCTTAATGTGTGCTGCGGAAGCGGGTAAACGTGGCCGACGAGTGCTGGTGGTTGATCATGCAAAGAAACCAGGCAGAAAAATTTTAATCTCAGGTGGCGGCCGTTGTAACTTCACTAACTATGATGTTTCAGCCAACAACTTCCTATGTAACAACCCTCACTTCGTGAAGTCAGCCTTATCTCAATACACCAACTGGGATTTTATCTCGATGGTGAGCAAGTACGGTATTGAGTTCGAAGAGCGAGACCACGGCCAATTGTTCTGTGTGAATGACCACACTGCAAAAGACATCGTGAGCATGTTGCTTGAAGAGTGTAAGCAAGCGAAAGTTGAACAGCGCTACCGTTGTGATGTTCACTCCATCGAAAAAACAGACGCTGGCTTTAAGATGCACCTTAATACCGACGAAGTTGAGTGTGACTCACTGGTTGTGGCGACGGGCGGTTTATCGATGCCGAAACTAGGCGCGACGCCATTTGGCTATAAGATTGCCGAGCAGTTTGGTTTGTCTGTGATGCCGACTACTGCGGGTTTGGTGCCATTTACTCTGCATAAAGAAGACAAAGAAGCCTTTGCTGAGCTTTCAGGAATCGCGATTCCTGCCGAGATCACCGCGCAAGACGGCACCTTATTCAAAGAAGCGTTGCTGTTTACCCACCGCGGCTTATCTGGTCCTTCGGTATTGCAAATTTCTTCGTTCTGGAAAGCGGGTCAATCGGTTTCGATTAATCTAGTACCAGAAGTGGACGTTGCTGAACTACTTGAAAACTCTCGAGAGAAACACCCAAATCAGAGCCTGAAAAACACCTTAGCGAAAGCATTACCAAAGCGTTTTGTAGAAGTACTGATTGACCGCAAAGAGCTTGAAGACAAGCCGCTCAAGCAGTTCAATGAAAAACAGCTGAATGACATTGTAGAGCATTTAGAGAACTGGAAAATTGCGCCAAACGGCACGGAAGGTTACCGAACAGCGGAAGTGACTCTAGGCGGTGTGGACACCAATCATCTATCTTCAAAAACCATGGAATGTAAGACGGTTTCTGGCCTCTATTTCGTTGGTGAAGTGATGGATGTAACGGGCTGGCTTGGTGGTTATAACTTCCAATGGTGTTGGAGTTCTGGCTTTGCAGCAGGCCAGTGGGTTTAAGAGTGACAGACAACAGGTTTGTCTCTTAATAGTGACAGCCACTAATTATCCCTCGAGAGTAGCTATTTTGCATTCTTACATTTAGTTTCTTTGGTGACTAAATTTCAACTTTCAAACCAAAACTCAATTTGTAATCGTCTTTATTGGGCTCTGAGTTGTTAGAGCCTAGTTTGGATAACATATATGCTTCACGGTTAATTTAACTTTCAAATCTAAACCCGCAATAATTTCCTATCTAACGCTAAACTGTTAACGCACCTCACATCTCATGGAACACTGAACAACCATAAGCATCAGTAAAGTCCAACTCCTTAGTCACTTCGCACTCTAAATTGGAAGGGCACAGAACGGTTGTAAAACTTTCTGCTTGATATGATTTTTAATGAGAAGCCACACACATTGTAGCAACCCATGACGCTGAACTGACTCTATCGCTTTGTGTGAATCTTATATTGTGAGTCTTCTTATTGATGTTTCGTAATCGATAACTTTGTGCAAAGAAAATACTTAAGGTGGTGTCAGTCTTATGGATGTGAGTTATCGACAACTTAAAGCGTTTATTACTCTTGCTGAAACTAAAAGTTTTACAGCCGCGGCTGAACAAATACACATTACGCAATCTGCATTGAGCCAAATGATGCAAAAACTTGCGGTACAAACTGCCTCAGAACTTATTGAGAAAAGAGGCCGAAAAATACTGCTAACTGAAACTGGTCGTACGTTCTATCAAGAAGCTTTGTTCATTGTTAACCGTTTGGATAAGTGGGAGTTGGAAAATAAAGCTCGTCAGCAAGGCTACCATCGAACGCTGGTTATCTCGTCTTTGTATTCAATGTGTTCTTCATTGGTTCCGAAAACCATCAGTGAGCTGAAAAGAACGCACCCATCTTTTTCGTTTCGGTTAATTGAGGAGCGAGTTAATGATATCCATAATTCAGTTCTAGAAGGACGTGCGGATATAGGTATTGGTACTCCCCCTAATAACTCGGAACTAAATTTTGAACTGCTGTTTCGTGATCACTTATGCTTTACCTGTAATAAGGCTCATCACTTGAGTGCAGAGAGTGAGGTTAACTGGAAGCAGGCTCATCAGTATGCTTCTATTGGTATCAGTCCAGGAAATAGTTTAAGAACACTTGCTGACCAGGCATTTATGCGAGCAGGTCTTACCTATGATCCTGAAATTAGTGCGTCACACACTTCAACATTGCTTGGTATGATCGATAGCGGTTTAGGTTCTGCTATTTTATCCTCAACCATCGCTTCATTACATGCTCATGAGAACTTGAGATTTATCCCAATAGTAAAACCAATTCAATATCGTTCAATTGGGCTAATTACAAGAAAAGAAACTCACCGACAGATCATCGATGAGTTTAATCTAATGCTCAGAAAGCAAGTCAGTCTCAAACTGTAGTTTACGCGGTCTACATAGGTCCAACAGGTAGACCTAGCATAGTGTAGGTCAAGAATACAGCTCCCCAGATTGTAAATAGAAAGAATGCATATGGGACCATCATAGCTAGAAATGTACCGAATTTTACGTTGGGGTTATATTTGGCTATCAACGCTAATACCATCGGCACGTAAGGGTTTGTTGGAGATATAATATTGGTTGTTGAGTCTGCGATTCGGTAAGCCATCTGAGTATATTCAGGTGATATATCCAGTAGCATGAATAGTGGAATAAAGACTGGGGCCATGATTGCCCATTGAGCCGAACCACTGAAAACAATCAGGTTCATGAACCCTGCAAGTATCATAAACATGGCTAACATTAATAGCTTTGGCACTTCAACCTGAGCGAGCATTTCAGCGCCATTCACAGCGAAAAATATAGCCAAGTTAGACCAATTAAACCAAGCAATAAATTGGGCAATAACAAAAACTAAGACGATGTAACCCCCAATACCATGCAATGACTTCGCCATCAGATCGGGCACATCACTCGCTTTCTTTATCTCTCCGGCTTTTACACCGTAAACCACGGCATTCATAATGAAAAACGCCATAATTATTGGGATTATGCCAGTAAGGAAGGGAGATGGAACTAAGCCGCCATCGGCGTTTTTCAATGGCGAATCACTTGGAAGTAGTAGCGCCACCATTCCTAGGATAAAAACAATTGATGCGTACCCAGACCATTTTAAAGCTCGTTTTTGAATGTCGGTGACACTATATTTCTCAGGGTTTTCAGTGCTCAGTGGAGACTCTTCGGCAGAGCGTTTTGTTTGCTTATCAAATCGCGGTTCTATGTATTTGTCTGTTATAAGTGTTCCAAGTATGACCAAGAGAGGTACCGAAAGAAGCATGAAGTACCAGTTAGCCGCGGGGCTAACTTCTACAGGTTCAACAATGCGGGCAGCTTCTGTTGAAATACCGGAGAGTAAAACATCCGTTCCTGCGATAAATACGTTGGCAGTAAAGCCTGCGGCCACAGCAACAAAGCCAGCAGCAATTCCTACGACAGGGTTTCGATTGGTCGCAGAGAAAATGATGCCAGCTAAAGGAGGCACTAAGATAAACGCCGCATCAGATGCTAAGTTACCGATGATCCCGGTTAGAAATATAGAGGCAGTTACGAAATTTTTGGGTGCGTTTAAAAGCGATTGTTTAATTGCTGAGTCTGCTAATCCTACTTCTTGAACAAGCCCTACCGCGAGCATCATGCAAAGTACCAAACCAAGAGGTTTAAACGCGATAAAATTTGATACAGCTGAATTTAGAATGTACACAAACCCTTCGCCACTGAGCAGGTTCTTTACTTTGATTTCATCTCCGCTCAAAGGGTGCGCTATATTCCCACCAAAAGTCGACACTATCCAAGACAAGAATATGACCGCTAAGCATAAGGTAATAAACATATAGAATGGATGGGGTATTCGGTCACCAAACTTCTCAATACGATCAATTATGCTGACTTTCTGAGGGAGTTGTTTTTGATCTAGTAAACCTGACATTTCACACTCCTGTGATTATTGAGGGTCACCGTGACCCCTGTGCTAATTTTTATGAGCTAGTTTTGTTGAAGTAGAGAGATGAAGTATGCGGCTCCGGTCGGTAACACTCGATCATTGAAATCGTAGTTCTTGTGGTGCAAGCCTATCGTTTCTCCATTGATGGTTAATCCGTTGCCGATGAACCCATAACATCCCGGTACTTGGTCTAGAAAAAAAGAAAAGTCTTCGCTGGCTAATAAAGCCTCACATGTTGCGTTAACCTGATCATTACCAACGACTGAAGAGGCGGCTTTCACTGCTGTCTCGACTTCGGGGAAGCTGTTGACGGTGGGTGGGTGAGATATTGGACCTAGGGAGAATTGTGCGGTCATGTCGAAAGCCATGGCAGTGTGAGAAACCAAAGTATCAAGTTGAGAGACCAAGCGGTCTCGCACATTTTGGGAGAGAGTTCTGAAGGTGCCACTCATTTGAGCGGTATCAGCGATAGCGTTAGTTGTCTCACCGCAATGTAACTGTGTGACTGAAACGACAAGCGGTTCAAACGGGCTATAAGTTCGACTAACTAAGCCTTGTATACCTTGATAGATATGGGTCGCAACTAATAAAGGATCTTGAGTGTTTTGTGGTAGGCCCGCATGCCCACTTTTGCCATTAATCTGAATAAAGAGACGATCGGAACTTGCCATGATCGGTCCTTCTTTGAATGCGAAATGCCCTTCTGGTATTCCTGGCATGTTATGAAGTGCGTAACATGCATCTAATGGATAGCACTCAAGTAAGCCATCCTGAAGCATTTTTTGCGCGCCACCAACGCCTTCTTCAGCGGGTTGAAAAATGAGTACGGCTTTACCATTAAATTGACGGTTTTTTGCGAGGTATTTTGCTGCATATAGCAGCATTGTGGTATGTCCATCATGCCCACATGCGTGCATTTTTCCGGCCTGACAAGAACGGTGAGAAAAGTTGTTTTCTTCGTGGATCGGCAATGCGTCCAGATCGGCTCTTAAACCTAAAGTTTTTCCGTCACCGAGTTCCCCTTGGATAACCGCAACAACGCCTGTTCCTCCAAAGCGAGAGTCTATTTGTTCAACGCCATATTCCTTGAGCTTGGCGATTACCATACTTTGTGTGTTGTGCTCTTCAAAACCCAGTTCTGGGTGTTGATGAATATTTCGTCTAATTTCTACCATTTCTGGTAGCCACTCTTCTAGTTCTTGTAATAGGGACACGTCATTTCCTTAGGTAACATTTTCATAACATATAATCATGACGGTGTCGTATTACCTAGTTGGATGCGTAATAGTCTTATTAGTAAAACTTATAGCAATCTATATCGAACTTTTTGATGTGGTGTTTTTGAATATCGGAGGTGTTGGGGTTATTCGCTGAAAATGACTTCAGTGAAATATTAGGGAACTAACATGACTCTAGAGGTAGATGCTTAATAATTAAAATAAAAATGGCGAGTCATAGGACTCGCCATTTTTGTATTCAAAGCTTGTTATCGTTGATAATTCGGGAAGTCGCGTAGTGCGATAATCCTAATCTTTCTGGGCATTAACTTTCAGGGCTGAGGTTGTTTTTCTTCTTTCCCCATTTGATCTGCTGGATAACAAGGCCGGCAATGATCAGTACCAAGCCAAACAGGGTCGCTGGGTGAATCTCTTCGCCGATAATAGTGGAAAGTAGCATCAACGAGATAAACGGCGAGGCAAAAATTAGGTTGCTGATACGTGCCGTGTTGTTGGTCAGTTTTAATGCCGAGAGCCACAAGACAAAGGTAATGCCCATCTCGAACAGGCCAACATAAGTTACGGCCATCCAACCTTTCGCTGTGATTTGCCTAAAGCTCTCGCCTTCAAAAAGGGTTAAACCGATCGCGAAAGGTAATGCCACTAAGAAACCAAGCAGTACGCCAACCACTGGGTCAGCCTTGTTTTTGGTGTTGAGAATCCAATATCCTGCCCAAAGCAGAGTAGAAAGCAGCGCCAGTGCCACACCAAGTGGACTATCGAACTGCATTCCTAGCACATCGCCTTTGGTGGCAATGACCACCACACCCGCATAACTGAAGGTACAAGCAATCCAATCTTGCTTACGAATCTTTTGTCCGAGAAAAACCGCCGCCATCAAGGTTAGCGTAATTGCCCAACTGTAGTTGATGGCCTGCGCTTGAGATGCTGGCAATAGGTCGTATGCTTTGAATAGAATCAGGTAGTAGGCCAGTGGATTGACCAAGCCGAGCAGTAGGTAATACCAAGGGTTTGAAAGGAACGTAGTACTCAGCTGAGAAAGCTTGCCTTGAAAGGCGCAGATGGCGATCAGTGCCATCGATGACACTATGCTGGCAATGGTCAGCATTTGAATCGGTGAAAACTCAGCAAGGGTCAGCTTAAAAGCAGTAGCGACCGTTGACCACAGCAGTACTGCGGAAAGGCCAAAGCCCAAGGCACGACGTTCGTTCATGGCAACTCATTCTAATTTGATGGGACAGAATACGGAGCGCCTAGTCTATCTGTCGAATTTTAATACGGCAAACTGGACATTTATCCAGTATCAAAATACCATTTAATGAGTTATTTCAAATTAGGCTAAATCATTATCATGCAATGGATTATCGAACATCAGGCAACGCTTATTGCTGCAATTTCTGGCGCGCTCGTCAGCGGCGGTGTCGTGGGTTGGTGGATTAAACAGAAGCTCTCTTTTCAGCAGCGATTGCTCGAGCAGCAGCTAGAGTCCGATCGTTTGTTGCATGAATCTCAGCAAGCTCAGCTCAAAGCATCACTCGCAGAGGCGCAACAAGAGCTCGATGAGTTAGATGATGACCGAGACAAAGCGGCATTCGAGCTCAAGCAGGCGCACGGTAAGGTGATGGCTGCAATGGAAAAACTGCGCTACTTTGAGGCGGTAAAGCAAGAGCGCCAGCAGTACGCTGATGAGATCAATGTGCTTAAAGATCATAAGTCTGAATTAGAAGCCGAGCTGCGCGAGCAAGAAGCAAGGCATGACCAAGAAAACCTCGCCAATAGCGAAAAGCTGCAGTTGCTAGAGCAAGCTGAATCACGACTTAAGCAGCAGTTTGAATTGTTAGCGAACCAACTGTTTGAAACCAAAACCGCCAAGGTCGATCAGCAGAATAAGCAGAGCCTAGAAGGTTTGTTGTCTCCACTAAGAGAGCAGTTGGAAGGCTTTAAGAAACAAGTGAACGACAGCTTCAGCCAAGAAGCCAAAGAGCGTCATACTTTGGTGCATGAGCTTAAAAACCTGCAGCGTCTTAATGAGAGTATGACGCGTGAAGCGGTGAACCTGACTCAAGCGCTAAAGGGTGACAACAAACAACAAGGTAACTGGGGCGAGGTGGTGCTGGCTCGCGTGCTTGCTGAATCAGGACTGCGCGAAGGCCACGAATACCAAACGCAAGTGAACCTGCAAAACGATGCGGGCAAGCGTTATCAACCGGATGTGATTGTGCATCTGCCACAAGACAAGCAAGTGGTGGTCGATTCAAAAATGGCGCTGGTGGCATTTGAACGCTATTTCAATGCCGAAACCGATCAGCAACGCGATGCTGCATTGCGCGATCACTTGGTGTCACTGCGAGCGCACATCAAAGGCTTGAGCCAGAAAGATTATCATCAGCTCAAAGGCATACAGAGTCTGGATTACGTGTTGATGTTTATCCCGGTTGAACCAGCATTCCAAGTGGCGATTCAGGCGGATCCTAGCTTGGTGAAAGACGCGATGGAGCAAAATATCATCTTGGTCAGCCCAACCACTTTGCTGGTGGCACTGCGTACCATTGATAACCTGTGGCGTAACGACAGACAGAACCAGAACGCACAGGTTATCGCAGAACGTGCGAGCAAGCTTTACGACAAGCTGCGCCTGTTTGTTGATGATATGGAAGGCCTTGGCAGCTCACTTGATAGAGCAAACCAAAGTTATCAAGGGGCGATGAATAAGCTAGTCACAGGGCGAGGCAACGTGATTCGTCAGGCCGAAAGCTTCAAGCAATTGGGTGTTGAAGTGAAGAAACCGATCTCGATTGGTTTGGCCGAAATGGCGCAAAATGAGGCTTTTTCAGAAAATGCCTCCTTAGTAGAAAGACAACCCGCTGAGGATAAAGTAAACTAATCGGCCGCAGCGCCTCTAAACACGGAGCGTGCTGTCGATGAGAACTTACCATGGTAGATAACAGCATTATGGACACAAGCGTGCAGACAAATTCAGCAGTAGAGTCAGAAACCACACACTTTGGTTTCGAAACAGTCGCGAAAGACGAAAAAGTCGCGAAAGTAGCAGAGGTATTTCACTCTGTAGCCGCTAAATACGACATCATGAATGACTTAATGTCGGGTGGTGTTCACCGCTTGTGGAAGCGATTCACGATTGATTGCAGTGGCGTTCGCCCTGGTCAGCGTATCCTAGATCTTGGTGGTGGTACTGGCGACCTTACTGCGAAATTCTCGCGTATCGTTGGTGAAAAAGGCCACGTGGTTCTTGCTGATATCAACAACTCAATGCTGAATGTTGGCCGTGATAAGCTGCGTGATAGCGGCATTGTTGGCAACGTACACTACGTACAAGCGAACGCTGAAGAGTTGCCATTCCCAGATAACTACTTCGATTGCATTACCATCAGCTTCTGTCTGCGTAACGTAACCGATAAAGACCAAGCGCTGCGTTCTATGTACCGCGTACTTAAGCCGGGTGGCCGTCTGTTGGTTCTTGAGTTTTCTAAGCCAGTGCTTGAGCCACTATCAAAGGTTTACGACGCATACTCTTTCCACCTGTTGCCAAAAATGGGTGAGTTGATTGCTAACGATGCAGACAGCTACCGTTACCTTGCAGAATCTATTCGTATGCACCCAAATCAAGAGACTTTGGAAGGCATGATGCAAGAAGCGGGCTTTGAAAATACAAAATACTTCAACCTAACGGGCGGCATTGTTGCGCTGCACCGCGGTTACAAGTTCTAGTCGAGCTTGGTAGCAGGCTCGCTGAGCGTGCTAAACAATAAGAATAAAGATAGAACGGATAGGTTAAGGCTTATCCGTTTTCAAAGGTAAGGACAGTCATGCCATTTGATCCATTGGTAACCGCGGTTATTGAAACCTCTTTAAATACTTTCGTGAACGATGATCCAGCACTGGTTCGTCGTTTGTCTCGTTTAAAGGGGCAGATCATTCAAGTCAATTTGAAAGAGTTGAATAAAACACTCACTTTCGTTTTCAGCCAACAGATCGATGTGTTGTCGGAATACGAAGGGCAGCCTGATTGCTACCTATCTTTGAACCTATCGGTACTGCCTGAACTGCGTGAGCAATCGAACATCACCAAGCTGATCAAGCAAGATAAGTTGATCTTAGAGGGTGATATTCAACTGGCTCAGAAATTTGCTCAACTGATGACAGACTGCAAGCCTGATTTGGAAGAGTGGTTATCGCGTGTGACGGGTGATGTGGTTGCGCATACCTTGGTGCAAGGCGTTAAAAACGTCGGTGGCTTTGTAGCAAAACAGGCGACTAAGCATCAAAACCATGTTGCTCAAGTTCTGACTGAAGAGTGGAAGATCGCACCTGCACCGTTAGAAGTTGCGCACTTTTGCGACCAAGTTGATGACGTAAAAAGCTCCGCTGCTCGTCTTGAAGCTAAGTTGAACGCTCTGTTGGAGAAAGCATGACCCCAGCAGAACTGAAACGTCTTTATCATATTATCAAGGTACAGTTGGAATACGGCCTTGATGAGTTGATGCCGGAACACCAACTGACTAAAGCTCCTTTGTTGGCGCGAAAGTCACTGTTTTGGCTTAAGAACAAGCATCAAGATAAAGAGTTGGGTCATCGCTTGCGCCTTGCGCTGCAAGAACTTGGTCCAGTGTGGATCAAGTTTGGACAGATGATGTCGACACGTCGTGATCTGTTCCCTCCTCATATCGCCGATCAGTTGGCGTTGTTGCAAGACCAAGTTGCGCCGTTTGATGGTCAACTGGCGAAGCAAGATATGGAAAAGGCGTTGGGTGGCAGTTTAGACAACTGGTTTACCGACTTTGATATCGAGCCACTGGCTTCTGCTTCTATCGCTCAGGTGCATACCGCAAAGCTTAAAGAGAGCGGTCGTGAGATTGTTCTGAAGGTCATTCGACCTGATATTCGCCCGGTGATTGACGCAGATCTAAAACTGATGCACCGAATGGCGCGTATAGTCGCTAAGTCGCTTCCTGAAGCACGTCGTTTGAAACCGGTTGAAGTGGTTCACGAGTACGAGAAAACGTTACTTGATGAACTCGACCTGCGCCGTGAGGCGGCCAATGCCATTCAACTGCGACGTAATTTTGAAGGCAGTGAAGAGCTGTATGTTCCAGAGGTTATCCCTGATCTAAGCAGCGAAACCCTGATGGTGTCAGAGCGAATCTATGGTATTCAAGTCTCCGATATTGAGACGCTAGAAGCCAACGGCACCAACATGAAATTGCTCGCGGAACGCGGTGTGACGGTATTCTTCACCCAAGTATTCCGAGATAGCTTTTTCCATGCAGACATGCACCCGGGCAACGTATTTGTTAACCCAGAGAATCCAGATAACCCTCAGTGGATTGGTTTGGATTGTGGCATTGTTGGTACGCTCAATAGCGAAGATAAGCGCTATTTAGCAGAGAACTTGTTGGCTTTCTTCAATCGAGATTACCGTAAAGTTGCTGAGCTACACGTTGATTCGGGGTGGGTGCCACACGACACTAACGTCAATGATTTTGAGTTCGCGATCCGTATGGTGTGTGAGCCAATCTTTGCAAAACCACTTGGCGAGATCTCATTTGGCCATGTGTTGCTAAACTTATTTAATACAGCAAGACGTTTCAACATGGAGGTTCAACCTCAGTTGGTGCTTCTGCAAAAGACCTTGTTGTATGTCGAAGGCCTAGGCCGTCAGCTGTATCCGCAACTTGATTTGTGGGCAACGGCGAAGCCTTTCCTTGAAACCTGGATGATGAATCAGGTGGGGCCGCAAGCTGTGATCAACGCAGTAAAAGAGCGTGCGCCATTCTGGGCAGAAAAACTGCCAGAGCTGCCAGAGCTACTTTATGACAGCTTGCGCCAAGGTAAAGCGATGAACCACAGAATGGATCAGCTTTATCAAGGTTACCGAGATAGTAAGCGTCAGCAAGCAACTGGAAAGTTTTTGTTTGGCGTTGGAGCCACTTTAGTCGTATGCTCCGCAATATTAGTTTCAAGCCCTTATGAGCAGCTATCTATGGGCTGTGGCATCGCAGGTGTCACATTTTGGTTGCTTAGTTGGCGAGCTTACCGTCGTTAGACAGTAGACTCTCTTAATATTTTTATGTGTAGACAGACCCGAGGACAATGACAATGGGTGGTATCAGTATTTGGCAACTTCTAATCATTGCTGTAATTGTAATTTTGCTATTCGGAACAAAGAAACTGCGCGGTATGGGTGGTGACTTAGGTTCAGCGGTTAAAGGCTTCAAAAAAGCGATGAGCGATGAAGACAAGCCTGCAGATAAGAAAGATGCAGACTTCGAACCAAAGAATATTGAACAGCAGAAGACAGAAGCTCACGCTGAAACAACTGCTGAAACAAAGAAAGACAAAGAGCAGGCGTAAATCGTGTTTGATATCGGTTTTTGGGAACTGGTATTAATATCTGTCGTTGGGTTAGTGGTTTTAGGACCTGAGCGTTTGCCCGTGGCGATTCGCAGTATTTCCAAGTTTGTTGGACAAGCGAAAAGCATGGCAAATAGTGTGAAAGATGAACTTTCTCATGAGCTTAAGGTGCAAGAGCTGCAAGAAAACCTACGCAAGGCGGAAAAAATGGGTATGGAAGATTTATCTCCAGACCTTAAAGCGTCAGTCGATGAACTCAAGCAGGCCGCTGCTGAGGTTCAACGTCCGTATGCTAAGCCTGAGTCTGATAAGCCAAGTGAGACTAAACCTAGTGTCACGGAAACTGTGGAATCTGAAACCATTCAGGTCAACAGCGAAGCTTCAGCACCGTCAGATAAGAAAGCCGAATAGTCTCGCAAGGAGGAGTCGCCGGATACTTGAGTCGCTAGATGTTTAAATAGATAGCTATTCAAGTAAATAACTATTCAAGTGGATACCAATTCAACTGGATAGATACACGCGCGGCTCCTTTTCGATCTTCCTGTTTAAGAGGTTTGACATGTCTTCGACTGAGCAGACACAGCCTTTAATTAGCCACCTTCTAGAACTACGTAATCGCCTACTACGTGCGATTGTCGCGGTGCTAGTGATATTTGTCGGGCTAATTTATTTTGCTAATGATATTTATGAATTCGTATCAGCACCTTTGGTAGATCGTCTACCTGAAGGGGCGACGATGATCGCAACCGATGTTGCATCGCCATTTTTCACACCGCTGAAATTAACCTTGATCGCGTCTATATTCCTCGCGGTTCCGTTTATTTTGTATCAGGTGTGGGCTTTTGTTGCTCCGGGTTTATACAAGCATGAAAAACGCTTGATCATGCCGCTATTGGCTTCAAGTTCATTGCTGTTTTACTGTGGTGTGGCGTTCGCTTACTTTATTGTATTCCCGTTGGTATTTGGCTTTTTTACGGCCATATCATTAGGGGGAGTAGAGTTCGCAACCGACATCTCAAGCTATCTTGATTTTGTACTCGCGCTGTTCTTTGCTTTTGGTATTGCCTTTGAAGTGCCTGTTGCGATTATCTTGTTGTGTTGGACGGGGGCAACAACGCCTCAATCTCTGTCTGAAAAGCGTCCTTACATTGTGGTGGGTGCTTTCATCATCGGTATGATGCTGACACCACCAGATATGATCTCGCAAACACTGTTGGCGATTCCAATGTGTATTCTGTTTGAGATTGGTCTGTTTTTCGCACGCTTTTATACGCGTAAGCCAGATGCGGATGAAGAGGAAGAAGCTGAATCTTGATTCGGAATGCTTCAGTAAAAATCACATAATAAAAAAGCGGCCTAGGGCCGCTTTTTTATTATGTCTGTTTATCGAATCTTTAACTGATAGCCACAGTTCTGACATATATAGAGCTCTTTGATGCCCAAAATTTTATGCCATAGGGTTCGATGTTGACGTTGTAAGTGTTGTGAATGGTCACACATAATCAACTACCTCCATATGCAGGTGGTTGATACTATACATGTCACTTAGCTTTCTCAAATAAATTCAGGAAAAATCCGTAATAATTACTTATTAATAGATTTGTCATAAATTAAACAATGCCTTAGCATTTTTGGTGGTTATGTTTTCGACTTCTTCAAGGGTAATTCCGCGTAATTCGGCGATGCGTTTTGCTACTAATTCTGTGTAGGCTGGTTCATTGCGTTTACCGCGATTCGGTGTTGGTGCCAAGTATGGGCAATCTGTCTCTAGAATGACGTAATCCATATCGAGATGTGGGATCACCTTGTCCATCCCAGAGTTCTTAAAGGTCGAAACGCCGCCTAAACCTAAATGAAAGCCTAGCTCGTTGATCGCTTGAGCTTCCTCTAAGCTGCTACCAAAGCAGTGGAATACCCCGCGTAAGCTGCCATCTTGTTCTTTACGAAGTAGGGCAAGTGTCTCTTCAATGGAATCACGAGTGTGGATCACCACAGGTAGATCAAGCTCTTTTGCCCACTGCAGTTGAGTCACAAACGCCATCTCTTGTTCAGCCTTGAAGGTTTTATCCCAGTACAAGTCGATACCAATCTCACCCACGGCGATAAAGTCATGCTTATCAAACCAAGCTCGAATGGTTTTGAGGGTTTGCTCGATATTCGCATCCACATAACAAGGGTGTAAGCCCATCATTGAATGGCACACATCAGGAAACTGCGCTTCCGTTGCTAACATTGGTTCGATAGATTCTAAATCGATGTTCGGCAATAGAATGGTATCAATCCCTTGAGCCAGTGCGCGCTGCACAACTTGTTCGCGGTCTTCATCGAATTCGCTAGCGTAAATATGAGCATGGGTGTCGATCATTGTTTTGTCCTGAAAGCGGTCTTTACTGAGTTGTCATGAGTATACGGCAGTGTGAGGAGAAGGTCATTTTTTGCCATTTATCCCTATTTTTGAGTGGGTTTCATATTTTACTGCTAGCGTCCTGAGCCATCAGTGATATGCTTTTGCCTGTATTTAGCACTTTTCATATCTAAGTATTTCGGTGCTTAGACTAGGCAAGGAGAATCTAGTGTCTGTTTCAATTCAAGGTCAATTCCCAGGTCGCCGTATGCGCCGTATGCGTAAGCACGACTTTAGCCGTCGCCTAATGGCAGAAAATCAATTGTCTGTGGATGATCTAATCTACCCAATGTTTATCCTGATGGGTAAAGACCGCCGCGAGCCTGTCGAGTCAATGCCAGGTGTTGAACGCTTGTCGATCGACTACATGCTTGAGGAAGCAGATTACCTGTCAAAGCTGGGTGTTCCTGCGATTGCTCTATTTCCAGTCGTGAACCAAGATGCTAAAAGTTTATGCGCAGCTGAAGCTCATAACTCAGAAGGTTTGGTGCAGCGCGCTGTACGTTTACTAAAAGAGCATGTGCCAAACATTGGCGTTATTACTGACGTAGCACTAGACCCGTTCACCACTCACGGCCAAGACGGCATCATCGATGAAGATGGTTACGTGATGAATGACGAGACGACTGAAGTCTTGATCAAGCAAGCATTATCACACGCTGAAGCGGGTGCTGACGTAGTTGCCCCATCGGATATGATGGATGGTCGCATTGGTAAGATCCGTGAAGCGTTAGAAGAAGCGGGCCATATTCATACTCAGATTATGGCGTACTCTGCAAAATATGCATCGTGCTACTACGGCCCATTCCGTGATGCAGTTGGCAGTGCTTCGAACCTGAAAGGTGGTAACAAGAAGAACTACCAGATGGATCCAGCCAACAGCGATGAAGCGATTCATGAAGTCGCGATGGATCTTAATGAAGGTGCGGACATGGTGATGGTGAAACCAGGCATGCCTTACCTTGATATTGTTCGTCGTGTTAAGCACGAACTGCAAGCGCCTACGTTTGCTTACCAAGTATCTGGTGAATACGCGATGCACAAAGCGGCGATTCAAAACGGCTGGCTGAAAGAGCGCGAAACCGTCATGGAATCACTGTTGTGCTTTAAGCGTGCTGGCGCTGATGGCATTCTTACTTACTTCGCTAAAGATGTCGCAGAGTGGCTTGCTGAAGATAACGCACAAGCTGCTGAGCATTTAAAAGAAAAGTAACCGTGTAGATCTCACTTAAGTGATCAGTAAAGGGTTGGCCATTGTGCCAGCCCTTTCGTTTATAAGGATGAATAAGATGTCAGTTGTCGTACGTGAAGGTTCTTTAGAAGAAGTGGTGTCTGTGGTCGAGCAGATCTCTGAGTTCGCTAAAAAAGAGAGTGTCGCTTCTCTGTCAGAGCGGCTGGCAGGGAAAAAGAGCCTTATCTTAGTGGCTGAAGAAGCTGGCGTGTTGCTTGGCTTTAAGATCGGCTATGAATTGGATCAAGATACTTTTTACAGCTGGTTTGGTGGCGTGTCACCGCTCGCGAGGAACAAAGGCGTTGCACAGGCGCAATTAGACGTTCAGGAACAGTGGGCGAAAGAGCAGGGCTACAGACAGTTAAAGGTTAAGTCTCGTAACCAGTTCCCTGCAATGTTGCGCCTGTTATTGAGAAACGGTTACCTAATCGAAAGATTTGAAGAAAAAGAAGACATTAATGCCCATAGAATCCATTTTTTGAAGCAAATTTGAGCACTGCTGTTAACGGTTTATAAATTAAATGAGATTTATTATCATTTAAGTGTTGACTATTAAATGAGAATCATTATTATTAACTTTGTCTTAGGGAATGAGGAAATGTTCACAAGGATGTTAAGTACTCAAGTATCTACTTGGTTACCCAACAGAATTCTCGCGAACTTGTACTAAGTTCTTTTTGACACGACATTGCTCACATTGCTTCCAGTGTAATTTATAGCTTTTAGGTAAAGCTGTGGTATTCAATTTGAATGGCTTTACCGGTTTTTGCTAGGCGACATCTTCGGGTGTCGCTTTTTTTATACCTTCATTTCAACAAGATGCATATTTAGTGGCACATATTTTTATGAATAAAACGGCATCAGTATTCTTTTCCACAACGCAAGATCGTAAAAAGATCGTTGATCATATGTTCGATCTGTAATTTTATTCTTTATTTTCATGTGCTTATTGTTGTTTTGTTGCTTGTTGTGCTTAGTTTTCAACAAGGTGGATAAATAATATAAACAGAGTTATCCACAGAACGCTTGCGTCTAAGAACAAAAAATAACAACAAATCGATTATATCGAACACAACCGAGTGAACGGATACAGATCGACAACGTGGAATCCAACCAACAGACGTGGCATTCTTAACAGATAATTTCTGTACTTACTGGATACACAAACATTATGGCTCGTATTCCTGATAATCCATTGATTCTGATCGATGGCTCTTCTTACCTATATCGCGCGTTTCATGCTTACCCTGGCACCATGAGCAATGGTGATATCCCGACTAACGCGGTTTACGGTGTAGTTAACATGCTGCGCAGCATGATGCGTCAATTTGCTTCTGATCGTATTGCGGTTATTTTTGATGCAAAAGGAAAGACGTTCCGTGATGACATGTACCCAGAGTACAAGGCTAATCGTCCACCTATGCCGGATGATCTACGTTGTCAGATCGAACCTTTGCACAACGTGATTCGCGCAATGGGTCTACCACTTATCTCGATCCCAGGCGTTGAAGCGGATGATGTGATTGGTACGCTAGCTTCTCAAGCATCTAAAGCGGGCATGCCGGTTTTGATCAGTACTGGCGATAAAGATATGGCGCAGCTGGTTGATGACAACGTTACTTTGATCAACACCATGACCAACGTGGTTATGGATCGCGAAGGCGTGATAGAGAAGTTTGGCATCCCACCTGAGCTGATTATCGACTACCTTGCACTGATGGGCGATAAAGTGGATAACATTCCTGGCGTTCCAGGTGTTGGTGACAAAACAGCAACTGCTCTACTACAAGGCATTGGTAGCATCGAAAAGCTGTATCAAAACCTGGATGATATTGCCGCTCTTGGCTTCCGTGGTTCAAAAACCATGGCTAAGAAGCTGATTGATAATAAAGACAACGCTGAGATGTCTTACGAGCTTGCAACGATCAAACTGGACGTCGAGTTAGAAGAGACACCTGAGTCGCTTGTAAAAGCACAACCAAATACGGATGAGCTGATTAAGCTATACGGTCAACTGGTCTTCAAATCTTGGTTGAACGAGCTACTTGAAGGCGGCAGCGGTGTGGTTGAGGCGGATGAGAAGTCGGGTGCAGTGCGCAGCAGCACGGCATCAACCACTTCTACCGTAGAAATGAACACCTCTGCAGTGACGATTGATCGCAGCAACTACGAAACCATCTTAGATGAAGCCTCTTTTAATGCGTGGCTAGAGAAACTGAAAGCGTCAGAGGTGTTTGCCTTTGATACTGAAACAGATAGCTTGGACTACATGGTGGCTAACCTTGTTGGTCTATCATTCGCAACCGAAGAAGGCGTTGCCGCTTACGTACCGGTTGCCCATGATTACCTAGATGCACCTCAACAACTGGATCGTGATTGGGTACTTGAACAGCTTAAGCCGATTCTTGAAGATGACGCACAGGCTAAAGTCGGTCAAAACCTGAAGTACGATATGAGCGTTTTAGCGCGCTACGGTATCGAGATGAAAGGCATCAAGCACGACACCATGCTAGCGTCTTATGTTTTTAATAGCGTTGGCGGCAAGCATGATATGGATAGCCTAGCGCTGCGTTTCCTTCAGCACAGCTGCATCTCATTTGAGCAAATCGCAGGTAAAGGTAAGAAGCAGCTTACTTTCAACCAGATTGAGCTGGGTGAGGCGTCTCCATACGCTGCAGAAGATGCGGACGTCACGCTACGTCTTCATAACCGTTTAATGGAAAACATCGAGCAAGACGAAAAGCTAAAAGCGATTTATGAAGAGATCGAAGTACCACTGATTCCAGTGATGTCTCGTATTGAACGCACAGGTGTATTCATCGACGACATGTTGCTAGGCGCTCAATCGCAAGAGATTGCGGTTCGTCTTGATGAGCTAGAGCAGAAAGCTTACGAGATTGCAGAGCAAGAGTTCAACATGAACTCACCAAAACAGCTGCAAGCGATCCTTTTTGAAAAAATGGGCTTGCCTGTTATCAAGAAAACGCCATCAGGTGCACCTTCAACCAACGAAGAAGTGCTGCAAGAGCTGGCTCTTGATTACCCGCTACCTAAGCTGATCATTGAGTATCGTGGCCTTGCGAAACTCAAGTCTACCTACACAGATAAACTGCCGAAGATGATCAACGCTGAAACGGGTCGCGTTCATACGTCTTATCACCAAGCGGTGACAGCAACGGGTCGTTTGTCTTCAACAGATCCAAACCTACAGAACATCCCAATTCGTAATGAAGAAGGTCGTCGTATCCGCCAAGCATTCGTTGCACAACATGGCTGGAAGATTCTAGCGGTCGATTACTCTCAAATTGAATTGCGTATCATGGCGCACCTTTCGGGTGATAAAGCGCTTCTGGAAGCATTCCAACAAGGCAAAGATATCCACGCGGCAACGGCTGCTGAGATCATTGGTGTTGATATTGAGAGTGTGACCACTGAACAACGTCGTCGTGCTAAAGCCGTTAACTTCGGTCTTATCTACGGTATGAGTGCCTTTGGCTTGGCTAAGCAACTGGGTATTCCTCGTGGCGAAGCACAGCACTACATGGACACTTACTTCGAGCGTTACCCTGGCGTAATGCAGTATATGGAAGACACGCGCAGTGCTGCTTCAGAGCAAGGCTTCGTTGAAACCATTTACGGTCGTCGACTGCACCTTCCTGAGATTCAATCTCGTAATGGCATGCGTCGTAAAGCTGCTGAACGCGCGGCGATCAATGCGCCAATGCAAGGCACAGCAGCGGACATCATTAAGAAAGCGATGTTGTTGGTGGATGAGTGGATTCAAGCGGAAGGCGATGGTCGTGTAAAACTGCTTATGCAGGTACACGATGAATTGGTGTTTGAAGTGGAAGAGTCATCTTTAGCCGAAATTGAAAGTAAAGTACAAGAATTGATGGAATCCGCTGCAGAGCTAGAAGTGCCGCTTGTCGCGGAAGCTGGCCACGGTGACAACTGGGATCAAGCCCACTAATCAGTTTTTGACCTTAATAAGCAAATTAGTATGAGCCAGTGCACAAACACTGGCTTTTTTTTGTCTCAAATAAAGTTAAGTCGTAATAAGAATTTAGGTGTTTTAATAAAACATTCATGAAAAAAAACTACAAAAGTTGTTTTCATTTCTGAGCAATTGTTGTACATTAAATCTCGTAGGGTACAGAGGTAAGATGTTCTATCTTTCAGACCTTTTGTTTCACGTTATTGGATTAGGCTGATTCAGCCGCCCCAGTCAGTATTTGACTGGGGCGTTTTTTCTTGTGCGAAAGAAAAATATTTCCAACCTATCATTCCCCCGTAAACCTCTCATTTTTAGTGCCTTTTATTACACTTTCTCAAGCACAGTGATAAACCCCTGATTTGCCTTAGATCTGAAATTCGATCAGCTTTTGGTAATTTAAATCCGTCTCTAAGTCGATTGTTTTATCACTTGAAATAACTTTTATTTTACAAGTTATCGATAAAGGATTGATGGATCACGCCTTATTTATCAGTGTATTGAGTCGGTGAATGCTCAATGTAATCCATGATTTTCTGTTGTTTCTCGGTGCTATATTTCAGAGCTTCGGCGGTGATCTGGATGGATTGCGCCATTGAAGAGATATTGTTGGTCGCTTTTACCAAGGTTTGCTGCATTGGTTTCAGGATAAGCAGATAGATAGCGGTCAAAGCTATAATAATGACAGCGATAACGGCCGCCAGCGCAATGATGATCTTGGTCTGAATGTCATCCAACAGCATTTGACTGGTTTGTTTAAAGGCGAGTCGAGATTGGTCTAAGGCTTGTGGCAGTTGATTGAGTGATGTCTTGGTGGAGCTCGCAAGCTTATTGATACTTTCAACGGTTTGATTGAGGGCTTGTTGCTGGTCGTCGCTTAGGTTGGGGTTGTTGACTATCGCCTGCAAAGATTGCGATATCACCTCAAGAGACTCACTCGCATCTTGGGCGTACTTTTCCATGCCATCTAGGTCTAAGGTCATATCGACATTGATCAGTGGGGCTTGTTCTTGTTCTGCTTCAGAGGCAAACCCTGTCAGTGAGACCAACATAAGTGCAATGATGGCCAATGGTGTTTTCCACATGAGTATTCCTTTCTCATTGTTCTGATTATTTAGATGTGTCTTTTAGTATGGTTCACTTCTATTGGTTTTAGTGGCTAAATCCGATTTTTAACACTAAAAACTTATGCTTAACTCACTCATTTTTGGGCAAAAAAATACCCCACCTATATAAGGAGGGGCATTGATAAGGCTAAATCACGTGTTGTAAGTGCTCTAACCTATAGCGATAAGTAGAGGAACTACTCTGAGTCGTTGTGCTCTTCGTCTGCTAACTCATCAATGATTTGATCAGCAAGCGCAGGCGCAAACCACTCATCCATCTTGGCACGCAGTTGGTCAACGCCGATGCCCTTCATTGAAGAGAAGACATCAACCGCAACATCACCACCGAAAGATTTTGCATCGTTACGGATTTTCAGTAGCTGTGCTTTACGCGCACCACTTTTCAGTTTGTCTGCTTTTGTTAACAAAACCTGTACTGGGATGCGGCTATCGATAGCCCAGTAGATCATTTGTTGGTCAAGGTCTTTCATTGGGTGACGGATATCCATCAATACCACTAAACCTTTCAGGCTTTCACGTCGTTGTAGGTATTCACCTAGCGACTTCTGCCATTTTTTCTTCATCTCAAGTGGTACTTGAGCAAAGCCATATCCAGGTAAATCGACGATATGACAACCGTCCGTTACCTTAAATAGGTTGATTAGCTGAGTTCGACCGGGTGTTTTACTGGTTTTCGCCAAGCTTTTTTGGTTTGTAACGCGATTTAGCGCGCTAGATTTACCAGCATTGGAGCGTCCTGCAAACGCAATTTCGATCCCTTCGTCTTCTGGTAAATGACGAATATCAGGTGCACTGGTAATGAAATGCGTGTTTTGATAATGAATTTTTACGCTCACTGTTAACTCCATCTCGACTTTGTGTAGTCGATTGATTACTTTTTTGTGAATTTGTGTAAAATAACCGTGCTCGGCATAAGGTCGCCTATTGTACCATGAGTGGCAACATAGAGTGGTACTGGAAGCTTGATAATTATAATGGAATGTCATGAAGAAATTAGCGCTAATTTTGAGTCTTTTAGCCAGCTGCTCAGTATGGGCTCAAGGTAGTATTGAAGCTGGTAAAGCCAAATCACAAACATGTGTTGCCTGCCACGGTGCTGACGGCAACAGCCTGATCACTCAGTACCCTAAGCTGGCTGGTCAACATGAGAAGTATCTAGAGAAGCAGTTAAAAGAGCTTAAGCTAGGTATGACAAGTGGTGGTAAGCAAGGTCGTTACGAACCTGTAATGGGTGCAATGGCGATGCCTTTATCTGAAGAAGATATGGCTGACCTAGCGGCATACTACGCCTCTCTACCTATCTCTAGTAACTCTACTCCTGAAAATGTAGTAGATGAAGGTAAGGTTCTTTACACAGCGGGTAACGCAGAACGCGGCGTAACGGCGTGTATTGCTTGTCATGGCCCTCGTGGTAATGGTACCGAACTTTCTGGTTTCCCTAAGATTTCAGGTCAGCACGCAGATTACATCAAGGCTCAACTTGAAAAATTCCGCGATGGTGACCGTAATAACGACATGAATGCGATGATGCGTGATGTAGCTAAAAAGTTAACAGACGCTGATATTGATACCTTATCGAAGTACGTTGGTGGTTTACACTAATTTGTCGGTTTCTTGCTCTTAGCCAGAGTAAAGGAATGTACGTTCGAGCGAGATTGAAGAGACGCCCCGATCAGTAATGGTCGGGGCGTTTTCTTTTGTATTGGTTTTATTAATGCGTTTTGTGTTTATGTCTGATTTATCAATGTGTGATCGATTTGTGTACAAAAGTGTGAAGTCGCACTCTTGTAGTCTTTTTGTAACACGGTAAAGTAACCGCCATCAGCTAGGAGCTGACTTAGATATGGATGATCATCTAGTCTAACGGTATAGACAGAAATGGATCAGGCTAGGACAGCCCAGCAACAAGGTGTTAGAAAAGGATAGCCAAAACTCATCAGGACGATGAACAACAAACAAATTTGGCATGGAAAGCACCAATAACAAATGGAGATTTGTGTACCAAGTTGAGTATGCAAATTTTGGCCGATATAGGCAGATTTAGAGAGCGATAGGTTTTCCTATCGCTTTTTTTATTGATTTGATGAAAAAACACCCAATACCTCTCCACTATAAACTCAGTTTCTGGTATGTTTCGCATCCCTGTTTAAGGATGTGCTATGTATACTTGTCCCTTATGCCATCACCAAGGCGTGAATCACTATTTTGAAGACAAACGCAGAGCCTATCTGCAGTGTCAGCAATGTGAACTGGTATTTGTTAAACCTGAACAAAGGTTAGAAGCAAAAGAAGAAAAAGCACACTATGATCTCCATGAGAACGATCCTAGTGATGCAGGCTATCGCCGCTTTTTATCTCGCATCGCGGATCCACTAACAGACAAAATTTCATCTAACTCACACGGGTTGGATTTTGGTTGTGGCCCAGGCCCTACGCTATCTATTATGTTAGAAGAAGCCGGACACACCATGGAGTTGTACGATATCTATTACCACCCAGAACCCTCTGTGTTGGAAAAAACGTATGACTTTATGACTGCCACGGAGGTGATAGAGCATCTTTATCACCCAGACAAAGTGTGGCAGCAATGGTTGAATTTAGTTAAACCCAAGGGCTGGATTGGTCTTATGACTAAACTAGTAATAGACGTAGACGCGTTTGCTGGTTGGCACTACAAGAATGACCCGACACATGTCGTCTTCTTTAGTCGTCAAACATTCCAGTTTTTGGCAGAGCGGGATAAGCTCGAACTAGAATTTTTTGGAAATGATGTAATTTTACTGAGGAAAGTGCAGTAATGGGTCGTAGTAAGAAATCAAGAAAGCCGGGAGCACTTGGCGCTCCGGAGCCTATGGTTACTCGTAACCGTAGTGAATCTGATGTTGAAGGTCGTGAACGTAAGCGTGTTAAAAAGCGTAAAGGCCTTAAGTCTGGCAGCCGTCACTCAGATGGTAGCGAAGCAAAACAGCGTAAAGCTGCACAAGCTCGTGATCCACGTTTAGGCAGCAAGAAAAAAATTCCGCTGATCGTTGAACCAGCGAAGAAGCCGACTAAACAAGAGCGCAAGCTATCTAACGAACAAGAGTTAGAGATGCTTGAGAATGACGCTCAACTGAACACACTCCTAGATCGTATCGAAAATGGTGAAAACCTAGGTGCTGGTCTACAGAAGTTTGTTGATGAGAAACTTGATCGTATCGAACACCTAATGGGACGCTTAGGTCTACTAGAGCCAGAAGACGATGAAGAAGAGATCTTCGAAGAAGCACCGGTTGCCTCTAAGAAGAAAGCGAGCTCTGACGAAGACTTGCTATCTCAATTCGAAGATTTCGATTTAGACAGCTTTAAAGGTTAATAGCCAGTGAACGTAACCTTATTAGCAATTGCTGGTGGAATTATCATTCTCGGCTTGGGCTCTTACGCAGGTTACCTTCTACTTCAAGTGAAGAAGCAGACGGAGTTGCAAAAGCAGCATCAAGCACTAGCCATTGAAAAACGCAACGCGACGATTTACGAAAACGTAAATACTTTGTGCTTAGCGGGCATTCAAGGGCAATGTGACTTACCTGAGATCAGTATCCGAGTGTGTATCATTATGGATAATGTTCAGGGTGATGAGCGTGTCGATTTTGATTCTGAGTATCCTGCTCTTTCTGAGCTGTACCATATCGTAAAAGATATGGCTCGCGGAGAGGCAAGACAGGAACTGACGAAGAAAGAGCGCATGCAGCAGAATCTCACGCGCCATAAGGCAGAGACTCGCTTGAATGATGCGGTCATTGAAGATCTGAAAAGGTTGCAAGAGAAGGTTAAACCTCTCAACAACCAAATCAACATTCAGATGATCTAGTCGCTAAGACTATTTAAAATAGAGGCTTGTTTAATACAGGGTGTTCTTGAGACACCTTATCTTTATAGATAGTGTTAAATGAGCCTTCTTACCTTTTGCGTCTCGTTAATCCCGACGCTTTGTTAGTGATCAAGCTAGCAGTTCTGAGTTTTTGTCTAAAAAATTGATTTTGTCTTGGAACGACCTTACAGGTCGTGTGGCAAAATAACCCGTCTATATTTTAATGTATGTAAAATGATTTGAGAGACCTTAGGTTCTCGCGGATCTAAATTGGAAATACCGCTATGTCGAGCAAGCCAGTAACAACGAATCAGCAAATCGTTTGGGATCAAGAGATCTTAAACAAGTACAACTATTCGGGACCTCGTTACACCTCATACCCAACTGCGTTGGAGTTTCATGAAGCGTTTACCGTCGCTGATTACGACATGGCGTGTACTCAATATCCTGAGCGTCCACTCTCTCTTTACGTGCATATCCCGTTCTGCCACAAGCTTTGTTACTACTGTGGTTGTAATAAAGTCATTACTCGTCACTCGCATAAAGCGGATGAGTACCTTGATGTGATTGAACATGAAATCCGCCAACGCGCCTCTTTATTGAATGGCCGTGAAGTGACGCAATTGCACTTCGGTGGTGGTACGCCAACGTTCTTGACCAAAACACAAATCACTCGTTTGATGAGTATTTTGCGTGAAGAGTTTAACTTCACCGCTGACGCTGAAATCAGTATTGAAGTTGACCCGCGTGAGATTGAGCTAGACGTACTTGACCACCTGCGTAACGAAGGCTTCAACCGCCTGAGCATTGGCGTGCAAGACTTCAATAAAGAAGTGCAGAAACTGGTTAACCGTGAGCAAGATGAAGAGTTCATCATTGCGATGGTTAAACGAGCGAAAGAGCTAGGCTTCCGTTCAACTAACCTGGATTTGATCTACGGCCTACCAAAGCAGACTCAAGCTTTGTTCGCTGAAACATTGAAGCAAGTGTTAGAAATGAAGCCGGGCCGTTTATCGGTATTTAACTACGCACACATGCCTCAGCTGTTTGCGGCGCAGCGTAAGATTAAAGACGAAGATCTACCTGAAGCGAAAGAGAAAATGGCTATCTTGCAAGATACCATCGAGACGCTAACGGGAGCGGGTTACCAGTTCATTGGTATGGATCACTTCGCACTACCTGAAGATGAGCTAGCCGTAGCACAGCGTGAAGGTATTCTGCATCGTAACTTCCAAGGCTACACCACCCAAGGTGAAGCTGACTTAATTGGTTTCGGTGTTTCTGCGATTTCTATGGTTGGTGATGCTTACGCACAAAATCAGAAAGAGCTGAAGAAGTACTACGCTCAGGTGAATGACCTGCGTCATGCACTTTGGAAAGGTGTGGTATTAGACAGTGATGACCTAGTGCGTCGTGAGGTCATTAAACAGCTTATCTGTAACTTTAAGCTTGATAAAACCATGATCGAGTCTGAGTTTTCTGTAGACTTTAATGGTTACTTCAAAGAAGACTTAGGGCTACTGCAAACCTTCATCAATGATGAGTTGGTTGAAGTGGATGACAAAGAAATCCGCGTGACTTTGCGTGGCCGTTTGCTGATCCGTAACATCTGTATGTGTTTTGATAAATACTTACGTGCAAAGGCTCGCCAGCAGCAATTCTCTCGCGTTATCTAATCGCTCGATAGAGAATAGAACAATAAAAAATGCCAGCATCATGCTGGCATTTTTGTATCTGTGTCTTGCTAACGGAAGACTTTCTACCTGACTAGGTGACACCCTTTTTGGTGCTTTGTTTGGTGTTAGTCAGGTCGGTTGGCCACTGATCAAACGGAACTGGACGACTGTATAAGAACCCTTGAGCCAGTGGGCATTTTAGTTGCTTGAGGAGTTCTGCCTGTTGCTGTGTTTCAACGCCTTCTGCCACTAAGCTCACTTTGAAACCTTTGGTGATGTTAACGATGGCCGCGACGATCGAGCTGTCTAGGTTCTCTTTTTCGAGCTTGCTGACGAAGCTGCGATCGATCTTCAGGCAATCAAATGGCAGTTTGTGTAAATAAGCCAGTGACGAATAGCCGGTACCAAAGTCATCAATTGCAATCGAGATGCCTAATGCTTTTAGCGTCAGCATGTTATCGATGATGGCTGGGTCATTGTCGACGATGCGTGACTCAGTGATCTCAAGTGTTAGGTTGCTTGCTGGTAGCTTGGTGTCACGTAGCGTGCCTTTTACTTGTTCAACAAAGCCACTTTCACTCAGTTGATCGACCGACAGGTTGACGTGAATAGAGAAGTCCTTGCTCCATTTTCCTGACTCAATCGCGATGGCAGTATCTCGACACGACTTATGTAGAATTTGCTTGCCGATATCGTAAATCAGCCCGCTCTCTTCAGCGAGAGGAATGAATTCAAGTGGTGAAATTACGCCTTCATCGGCTATCCAGCGTGCTAGAGCTTCAGCCCCAATGGTCGAGCCAGATTCCAGATCAATAATAGGTTGATAAAACGGTTCGAACTGTTGAAGTTCAATCGCTCGGTTCATCCGCGCCAGCATCTTAGTGCGATGTCTTGATGCTTTACCCATCTCAGGGCTGTAAATGCTGACACTAGCTTTGTCTTGTTTTGCGTTGCTCAAAGCAATGCTACTACTACGCAGCAATAGCGCAATGTCGTGGACGTTAGATACACCGACGACGCCCATCGATACCTTAATAACGACACTTTCTGATTCCATTGAAAATGGGGAAGCAAAGGTTTGAAGCAGGCGATTCGTCAGTAGTTGAGCTTCCTCGCTTTGGATGACGTTCGGGGCGTAAATGGCGAATTCATCACCGCCAGTGCGAGCTAATAGGTACTCGGATGGCAGTGTGCCTCTTAAACGAGCGGCCGCAATGATAAGTAGCTGGTCGCCATTGTAATGACCTAGGCTGTCATTGATGTCTCGGAAGCGATCAATACCAATCAAATACAGTGTGCCTTTTTCGTTGTCGGGGTGTTTCTTGGCAGCGTCAATAAAGCCTTCACGGCTGTATAGCTTGGTTAATGAGTCATAGGTAAGTTGAGACTGTAATGCATGAAACGAAGCCTTTAAGTTGTTGGTCATTTCATTGAATGACTCGACCAACATGCTGGTTTCATATATATGCCCTGTTTTTGGCATGCTCGCGTCCCAATCGCCCTTAGCAAGGCGTTTTGCCGCATCCGCTGTCGAGGTGATGGGTTGGGTTGCGCGATTAAAGGCAATTAATCCTGCAATGACCCCAATGCAGCTCAGTGCTAGCCCAAGCAACCAACTGTTTCTTTGATTTTCTGGCAATTCACCGAGCAGATTGCTTTCAGGGATCGACACCCCAATAAACCACGTGAGCCCGTGCTCATCTTCATAAGGGGTGATCTGGTTGAAGTATCGTTCGTTGTCTAGGCGAAAGCTAAAGCGCTGCACGCCCAAATTATCGATTAGGTGAAATTGGTCTACGTAGCTAGCACTTTCACGTATTACCGGGTTAGCACTCTCTGATGCCAGTAAGCGTTGGCCCTTATTGGTTTTCCCTGTTCCCCAAGAGACCACGCTGCCTCCGCCCGAGTGAGCGACCAAGCGTTGCTGTTTATCAATGATATAAACAGAGGCATCCGTTTTATCTTTGAGTTCTTTGAGAAATGCATTGAAGGTATTGATCTTAATGTCGCTAACGACGACGGCTTTGAATTCGTTGTCATCATAGATAGGGGCGAGGGCAGATAAGGTGATCTCTTGGCGTTCATCTGCATTGGCATAAATTGGCGACCATACAGCCTTTTTTTGCGTCGCAACGGGTGTGTACCAAGGGCGGACTCTCGGGTCGTAACCTGAAATCACAGATCGAATGTCTTCGCTGATCTTGCTGCCACGGTAAATGACCAGCTGATCGTTAGTACGCTCGTCTTGTACCATCAAGGTATAGCCGTTGTTAGCTTCTTTACGAAAACCGACATAGTTACCATCTTCAGAACCAAAGCCGATCACATCGAGTTGAGGTATAGCAGTGAAATGGTCTGAAAACGTATAAAGAATGTAGTCTTGGACCTTGCTAAGATTTCCCGCTTGGTAAAGGTGGTGGTAGCCGATGTTATGGCTGAGCGAGAGGTTCGCGTGAAATGGCTTTTCTAAAAAGTTGGACAGGCTTTGATGAACATGGTCTGTAAGTGATGTTAGTTGGCGTGCACTAACATCACTCACCATCTCTTTGTAGCTTTGCTTTTGAGTGAAAACCATTACGCTCATAGTGAACAGAAAAATCATCACGAATGGCAGAACCACAGCAGTTCTCAAGGTAATTTGTGTTTTCAAAGACATCTTTAGCTACAACTTAGTGAATGGCATACCTTAATTGTACCGACACTATTCAAACCAAGCGACCCTTTTTTGGTTAAAAAAGTAGCTGCATCGAGAGTCATATCAGGTCAGTACAGTTCTTTTAGTTTACGAGTTAGAGTGTTTCTTCCCCAACCTAAAACCTTGGCTGCATCCTGTTTATGACCATTGGTATGGTTGAGTGCAGCCTCTAGCAGTATACGTTCAAACTCTGGCAGCGCATAAGTTAGCAGCTCTTTTTCTCCTGAATCAAGCGCACATTTTGCCCAATTAGCCAGCAGTTGTTGCCAGTTGTCTCCTGTCCCTGAGGTCGTCACCACTTTTTCTTCCAACAGTTCTGGAGGTAAGTCTGAAGGGAGTATTTCACTGCCGCTCGCCATGACTGTGAGCCAACGACAGATGTTCTCAAGCTGACGTACGTTACCCGGCCAATTTAGCTGATTGAGCTTCATGATGGTCTCTGAGTGCAGTGTCTTCACTTCTACACCAAGCTCTTCAGCGGCGGATGCTAGGAAGTGGTGAGTCAGCTTTTCAATGTCCTGTTTACGTTCGCGCAGTGCCGGAATATGGATTCGGATAACGTTCAGTCGATGGAAAAGGTCTTCACGGAAACCACCGTCATGCACCAAGCGCTCAAGATCTTGGTGGGTTGCTGCAACGATACGAACATCAACCTTAACCGCAGAATGTCCACCGACGCGATAAAATTGGCCATCAGAAAGCACGCGCAGTAGTCGAGTCTGAATATCGAGTGGCATATCGCCTATTTCATCAAGAAACAGAGTACCGCCGTTGGCTTGTTCGAATCGTCCTTGGCGAACACTGTTAGCGCCAGTAAAGGCGCCTTTCTCGTGGCCAAACAGCTCTGATTCGATCAAGTCTTTAGGGATTGCCGCCATGTTTAACGCAATGAAGGGCTTTTTAGCTCTTGGGCTGTGACGATGCAGCGCGTGCGCGACTAATTCTTTACCAGTCCCCGATTCACCATTAATAAGAACCGAAATGGATGAACGAGACAAACGGCCAATAGCTCGGAAAACTTCCTGCATTGCCGGTGCTTCACCGATGATTTCTGGTGCGTTGGTGTCTTCGGCTACTTCGCTGGCTTGTTCTCGTTTTTGCTCTTGGCTATGTGCGATGGCTCGCTCTACTAGAGTCAGTGTCTCATCAATATCAAACGGCTTAGGCAGATACTCAAAAGCCCCTTTTTGATAAGCGTTCACCGCTGCATCGAGGTCTGAGTGCGCGGTCATAATGATCACTGGCAGGTCGGGAGAGCGCTGGTGAACTTGGTGTAACAGCTCAATCCCGTCAATGCCAGGCATGCGAATGTCGGACACCAAAACGTCTGGTGTCTCGCGCTCAAGAGCAAGCAATACGCTCTCAGCATCAGCAAATGTTTCACACTTTATATCCGCAGATGACAGTGTTTTCTCTACGACCCAGCGTATAGAACTGTCGTCATCGACGACCCAAACGTATCCCTTACTCATAATTCAATTCCTTTGCAGCCAAATCTATTGTGATAATCATTGTTGTTTTTATGATGTCTTTAATTTTTGTGTTACCGAGTTAAGCCTTTCGTCTCGCTGTCGAATCGCGAGGTTCTGTTGACCTAAATGGGTAGGTAAATCGTGAATGTGGTGTTGCCTGGCCAGCTTTCAACATCAATTTTCCCATTGTGTTGATCGATCAGGTTTTGAGAAATCGATAGCCCCAGCCCTGTTCCACCTTCTCGTCCGCTGACCATTGGGTAAAACAGCGTGTCTTTTAAATCATCGGGGATGCCCGGACCGTTATCGCTGATCTCAATACGAGCTGCGAGTTTGTGTCGCTGCCCGTGAATATTTGCTTGATGCACCGTTCTGGTGCGAATGGTGATTTTGCCAGAATCTTGAGTCTTTAGAATCTGCGCTGCATTGCTCACGATATTGAGCATCGCTTGTTCAACCTGTGCCGAATCCATCAAGATGTCCGGTAGGCTCGGGTCGTAATCCCTTTCGATGGCGAGCGTTGAACCCGATTCGAGCTCTACGAGCTGCCTGACTTTCTCAAGTATCTGGTGAAGGTTCTCTTCTGATTTAGTCCCCGGCTTCTGTGGGCCAAGCAGACGGTCGACTAATGCTCTTAAGCGGTCGGCTTGCTCAATAATGATCTGCGTATATTCATTAAGAGACTGATCAGGAAGCATTTTCCCAAGTAACTGCGCCGCACCTCTTAAGCCACCGAGTGGATTTTTGATCTCATGTGCTAACCCGCGTACCAGCAACTTAGCCGCTTGTTGTTGTGCATGTTGGTTGAGCTCTTGGCTAAGGCGTCTTTGCTGGTCTATCTTGCGCATCTCAACCAATAACAGCGTCTCTCGCTGCCAAGATATTGGGCTAACCGTGACTTCAAGCATCAGTGGGCGGTTATCAACAACGAAGGTAACGTCACTGTCGGTAATGCTCTGGCCACTTTGTAGCGGTTGCGTCAGAAGCGCCAAATCAAGTGAAGCGTGTTGGATAAGTTGGCTCAGTGGATGATCAACGATGCGTCGTGCGCTCTGTGAAAAGAGCTGCTCAGCCGCCGGATTTGCGTATCGGACATACAATTGCTCATCGAGCATTAATGTCGAAGTCACCATATTGTCGAGAATGGCGCTGGAAAGATGGTGTGTATCTATGCTGTCGCTTTTGGCTGATCGATTCACTATTTCGTCCTTGAACTGGTGTTTTTCTCACTGCACCAAATTGGTGCGTGGCTAAGTTCAAGTATGGCGCATATCAACCAGAAGCTAAAGATAATTCATTAGAGTCGCTGAAAGCTGCTTCGATTAGGTGAAAAGTAGAGGTTATTTGGCCTCTTTTAACACATTGGCCTACTTGAGCGTCGCTCGATGTAAATACACGGTGACTGGACTAGTAGATGCAATAAGCTTGCCGCTTCTATGTGCTTGAATTGCAATGGTGTGAGTACCTCGATCGATACCTTTTAATTCCCAAATAGGCTGGGTCTGTGGGGCGCCATATCGACGGCCATCAAGCATCAATTGTAATTGCTCCCCAATACCAAGTTTTCGGTTGAGCTCTATCTGAATCGGGATTAAGCCGCGGTTGTTGCGAATGGTTTGATCATGAACTGGAGTCAGCATGGTGAGGGTTAATTGAGTGGGAACCTCGCGCTCTGTGGTTTCGGTTTCTGCCTGGGTTTTGGCTGGCGTTGCCGTTTTAGTTGTAGAGGAAGCAGCAGCGTCAACCGGAGTTGAGGCCTCAAATTTAGGGGCGGGTGCTGAAGCTTGCACATCTGGCAGGCGAAGAGCCTCGGCATCTTGAGCGCTAGGGTTATCACTAAAGTGGAGCACGCCATCTTCATCTATCCAGGTATACACCGTTTGAGCAGAGCACGAGAGCGCGACTGTTAACCCGATTAGGAACAGTATGTTTTTCATATCTTTAGCCTCTTTTCACCGCTAGGTGATTTCACGTTTGGCGTTGGTTTTATTGTATTTAGCGCGACAGCCTCTGAGGGCTTTTGTCTAAGGTATGGTACGAGGAAGCGGGGGGAGGGAGAATATAAAAAAGGCCCGCCTGCGAGGCGAGCCTAATATTTAGTCAGCGATTCTTACAAGGTTGCAGTAAGAAATGGCTTATCTCTACAGGAGATTAAACTGAGTAGTACAGTTCAAACTCAAGTGGGTGTGTAGCCATGTTCACGCGTTGTACGTCGTCAGATTTCAGAGTGATGTAAGAATCGATGAAATCGTCAGAGAATACGCCGCCAGCTGTTAGGAACTCACGGTCTTCGCTAAGCGCTGCTAGAGCTTCTTGTAGAGATTCTGCAACTGTTGGGATTTCAGCTGCTTCTTCTGCAGGAAGGTCGTATAGATCTTTATCCATAGCTTCGCCTGGGTGAATCTTGTTCTTGATGCCGTCAAGGCCAGCCATAAGCATTGCTGAGTAGCATAGGTATGGGTTAGCTGCTGGGTCACCAAAACGTAGCTCGATACGACGTGCTTTAGGGCTTGGTACTACTGGGATACGGATAGAAGCAGAACGGTTACGTGCTGAGTAAGCAAGCATTACAGGTGCTTCGAAACCAGGTACAAGACGCTTGTACGAGTTAGTTGATGGGTTAGCAAACGCGTTGATTGCACGAGCGTGCTTGATTACACCACCGATGTAGTAAAGAGCCATTTCAGATAGGCCGCCGTACTTATCACCAGCAAACAGGTTAACGCCGTCTTTTGCTAGAGATTGGTGAACGTGCATACCAGAACCGTTGTCACCAACTAGTGGCTTAGGCATGAATGTCGCTGTTTTACCAAATGCGTGAGCAACGTTGTGTACAACGTACTTGTAGATTTGAGTTTCATCAGCTTTCGCTGTTAGCGTGTTGAAGCGAGTAGCGATTTCGTTTTGACCCGCAGTTGCTACTTCATGGTGGTGAGCTTCAACAACTAGGCCCATCTCTTCCATTACTAGACACATTGCTGAACGGATGTCTTGAGATGAATCTACTGGAGCTACTGGGAAGTAACCGCCTTTAACGCCAGGACGGTGACCTTTGTTACCGCCTTCGAAGTCAGAACCTGTGTTCCAAGCTGCTTCTACGTCATCGATCTTGAAGAAAGAACCAGACATGTCGTTTGAGAACTTAACGTCGTCAAATAGGAAGAATTCTGGCTCTGGACCAACTAGAACTGTGTCTGCGATACCTGTAGAACGTAGGTACTCTTCAGAACGTTTAGCGATAGAGCGTGGGTCACGGTCGTAGCCTTGCATTGTTGCAGGCTCAAGGATGTCACAACGGATGTTTAGTGTTGCGTCTTCTGTGAATGGGTCCAGTACAGCAGATGCTGCGTCTGGCATCATTACCATGTCAGATTCGTTAATGCCTTTCCAACCAGCTACTGAAGAGCCGTCAAACATTTTGCCTTCTTCGAAGAAGTCTGCATCAACTTGGTGAGAAGGAATAGAGATATGCTGCTCTTTACCTTTTGTATCAGTAAAACGTAAGTCGATAAATTTAACTTCGTTCTCTTGGATCAGGGATAGTACATTTTCTACTGACATCTTGGATAACCTCCAGTGTTATTAATTCGGTATTAGCTCGATTCGGTTGAAACTAGCATTGATTAATGTCTATAAGTGCATTAATCGATGCTGATTTATCTATAGCCAAAAACGTGCCAAAAAAATTATTCCATTAATTTCAATGATTTACTTGTTTTTCGGTTTTGCTTAATTTGGTTTTTGCACCAAAATGATCTCCGGGCGCACCTTATTGGTGCAATTGTTTGTCTGTGCACCAATATGAGACATAAGCGAGCACCATTCAGCAATGAATTGCCTAAGTTGTCAATCCACTTTTGTTATTTTGCGGGAGATTTGGTTCGCCACTCGCAGGTGATACTTTTTTAGAGTCCTACGAATTGGGCTGTTCAACACTGTACTGAATCAAAGTTAAGCGGATATGAATCGCTAATAAAGAAAAAAGCCCCGGTTCAGATCACATATTTCTGGGTTTTTGTCTAGAATCTGGTATATTATTGACCGTTTTTTAAATCAAGCTAGCGGTTATTATCCAAACTTTTGAGATAAGTGACGGCTACTTTTATGAGTGAATCGAGAATCCATGTCTACTCCACAGATTGATAAGTTAAGAAATATCGCGATCATCGCGCACGTTGACCACGGTAAAACGACTTTGGTTGATAAACTGCTACAACAGTCAGGCACTCTTGAGTCTCGTGGTGAAGCTGAAGAGCGTGTCATGGATTCGAATGACATCGAAAAAGAGCGTGGCATTACCATTCTTGCTAAGAACACAGCAATCAACTGGAATGATTACCGCATCAACATCGTAGATACTCCGGGACACGCGGACTTCGGTGGTGAAGTTGAGCGTATCATGTCTATGGTTGACTCTGTTCTGCTTATCGTTGACGCAGTTGATGGCCCAATGCCTCAAACTCGTTTCGTAACGCAAAAAGCATTCGCACACGGTCTTAAGCCAATCGTTGTAATCAACAAGATTGACCGCCCAGGCGCTCGTCCTGATTGGGTTATGGATCAAGTATTCGACCTTTTCGACAACCTAGGTGCTACTGATGAGCAACTAGACTTCACAGTTGTTTACGCTTCAGCTCTGAACGGTTGGGCAACAATGACTGAAGGCGAAACTGGCGAGAACATGGAACCATTGTTCCAAGCTGTTGTTGATACAGTAGACGCGCCTGCAGTTGACCTTGACGGTCCACTACAAATGCAAATTTCGCAACTTGATTACAGCTCTTACGTAGGTGTTATCGGTGTTGCTCGTGTTACTCGTGGTTCTGTTAAACCAAACCAACAAGTAACTATCGTAAATGCAGAAGGCAAAAAACGTAACGGTAAAGTAGGTACAGTTCTTGGTTACCTAGGTCTTGACCGTCACGAAGTTGAGCAAGCTAACGCTGGCGACATCATTGCAATCACTGGTCTTGGTGAGCTGAAAATTTCAGACACTATCTGTGACGTAAACAATGTTGAAGCAATGACTCCGCTTTCTGTTGATGAACCAACAGTAACAATGACGTTCCAAGTAAACACTTCTCCGTTCGCGGGTAAAGAAGGTAAGTTCGTTACTTCACGTAACATCCTTGAGCGTCTAGAGAAAGAACTAGTACACAACGTTGCACTACGTGTTGAAGAAACTGATAACCCAGATCGTTTCCGTGTTTCAGGTCGTGGTGAACTTCACCTATCTATCCTGATCGAAAACATGCGTCGTGAAGGTTTCGAGCTAGCTGTATCTCGTCCAGAAGTTATCATCAAGAAAGACGAAGATGGCAACCTAACTGAACCGTTTGAAACTGTGACTATCGACGTGCTTGAAGAGCACCAAGGTGGCATCATGGAAAACATCGGTCTACGTAAAGGTGAGCTAACTGATATGTCTCCAGATGGCAAAGGCCGTGTTCGCATGGACTTCATGATGCCTTCTCGTGGTCTTATCGGTTTCCAAACTGAGTTCCTAACTCTAACGTCTGGTTCTGGTCTTCTTTACCACTCATTTGATCACTACGGTCCTCACAAAGGCGGCGTAATCGGTCAACGTAACAACGGTGTTCTAATCTCGAACGCAACTGGTAAAGCTCTGACTTACGCACTATTCAACCTACAAGAACGTGGTCGTCTATTTGCTGAGCACGCGGATGAAGTATACGAAGGTCAAATCATCGGTATTCACAACCGTTCAAACGACCTAACAGTAAACTGTCTGAAAGGTAAGCAGCTAACGAACGTTCGTGCATCTGGTACTGATGAAGCACAGGTTCTTTCGCCACCTATCCGTCACACTCTAGAGCAAGCTCTTGAGTTCATCGACGAAGACGAACTAGTAGAAGTAACGCCAGTAAGCATTCGTATCCGTAAGAAGCTTCTTACTGAAAACGAACGTAAGCGTGCAGCACGTCCAGCTAAGGCTTAATTGCCAGCTGACTAGCTTCTAGCTAACAAGCAATACGTTTTAGAATAAGTAAGAAAGCCCCGAGTAGCCTAGCTGCTCGGGGCTTTTGTTTTTTAGTTTGTTTAGATACGGTTAAACGAGATTTCGTCATCCTCAAGAGGGAGGAACTACCGAGTTGGGGATCTAGCTTTTGATACCTAAGTAACGCTCAACGAATTGAAGCCGTTCTTCGACTGGCATAAACGGCACTTCAACCACCTCATAACCAAGTTCTTGGTAGACTCTTTCTAACGCGTGGTGAATCTCTAACGCCTCCTCAAACGGATAAGGTCTCACATCATCTTGTACATAAATTGAAGCCTCAGGGCGACAGAACAACACTTGGGGGTGATAACCTTGGCTCGCTTCTCGGTAGGCCGCATCTATCTCTAGGTTAGCCTGAGCCAAATAGCCACAAATGTCTGGAATAGCGCGATCGAGAAAGGCAACAGGATGCTGACTGGCTTGGTCTTTGTGTTCGCTCATGACGGTTAAACATAGGCGAGCAAAGCCTGGAAGGTCTAACCAAGGTAAGATACCGTTCTCAAGTTGACTCTGCTGTTCGATTAACTGGCGAGAGGACTCAGCGAATATCGGGTAACCCATGTCACCCAAGGCATTAATTAGTGTGGTTTTACCAGCCCCTGGGCCGCCAGTTATAATGATTGGGTTCATACGGGCTTATCTTTATTTGTGCCTACGGGCGTTATTTCTGGTTTAGTTGAGCAAGGAACTTATCCGATTCGGCGATCGCAGCATTCATCTGTTCTATTGCGTAGGCGATGTCTTTTTCTAAGCTCATAAACTCACCTTGCAGCGAGCCGACAGCGCTCGCATTGAGGTTGTGCTTCAAGTAAAGCGTGTTGTCGCGAAGGGTATTGAGCACTGGGTCCATTTTCTTCTCGGCGCGCTTCATTGCTGACAGCATCGTTTGGTAAGACAATTTAGTTTCACGAAGCTTTTGCTCGCTCGAGCGGCGCAGTGAATCACTGGTGTAGAGATCTAACTCACTCTGCCACTCTTCAAACAGCGCATCCGACACATCTTCAATCGCAGCAATGCGGTCACTGACATTTTGCGCGGCTTTCTCGCTGTCTTGGTATTTATCATTGATTTGGTTGTACATGTCTTCAAGGTCGCCGCCACTGAAGTTAGTCAGGCTGCTGAGTGCTTCAAGTGCGCTGGTAAACTCTTCCTGAGCATCCTGCTGTGACTCTTTAGCGTCTTCCACTCTATCAACCATAATGTCACGCTTGTGATAGCCCACTTGCTCCATTGCGGAGTAATAAGCTGACTGGCATCCAGTAAGAGTAAAAATAGAGAGGACTATAACTATTAAATAAGGCATCCTAGTTTCCTATAGTTAAATAATATCAATCGTAGTAAATAACTGCCCAACCTAGCTTGTTAAAATGCTCGATAACGGCGTTAGAATTTTTGATTGTAGAATAACTACTTATCAAAAAATCTGCCTTGTTCTCAAGCCTTTTTCCTGCGCTATTTTTGAACATTTACTTACTGTGATTAATATGTCGGAATATTAATTAGGACTATGAACGAGTTACAAGGGAGTTACAAGTTGAAGATAAAAAAGGTCGCCACACTCAGTATTCAGTTTTCTCGCTATCTTTTGGCGCGAATGACGCACGATAGAGTCAACGTGAATGCGGGCTACTTGGCGTACATTACTTTGCTCTCGATCGTACCGATGTTGACGGTTCTGCTCTCTATCTTGTCATCATTTTCCATCTTTGCTGATGTTGGTATCGTGATTCAAAACTTCGTTATTATCAACTTTGTTCCAGCGTCAGGAGATGCGGTGCACGGTGCCTTGCTCGAGTTTGTTGCCAACACGGGTAAGATGACGGCGGTCGGTAGTGTGTTCTTGTTCATTGCGGCACTGATGTTGATCTCGAATATCGATAAGAACCTAAACTACATCTGGCGTGTTAATGAGAAGCGACGTGCGGTATTGTCGTTCTCAATGTACTGGATGGTGCTAACACTTGGGCCGATCTTGGTTGGGGCGAGTATTGCTGCCACTTCGTATGTGACATCGCTCAGTCTGCTACAAAATGAAGTCGTATCTGGCGCCTTTAATACCGTAATTCGCAAACTGCCTTTGATTCTCTCTTTCTTTGCGTTTTTCGGTCTGTACCTGTTGGTTCCCAACAAAAAGATACACTTTTCTCATGCGGCTGCAGGTTCTCTAGTGGCGGCTCTGTTGTTCGAACTCAGTAAGAAAGGCTTCGCGGCCTACATTACTCAATTCCCTTCTTACCAGTTGATTTATGGCGCATTGGCGGCAATACCAATTCTTTTTGTCTGGGTTTATTTGTGCTGGTTGATTGTGCTGGTGGGTGCTGAGGTGACCGCTGCATTGGGTGAGCAGGAACAGTGGAGTGACTCGAAAGAAATGGTACACTCGTCGGATAAAGACAAAATCACAGAGCAAGGAAACAACAGTGATAGCACTGATCCAGAGAGTAAGTGAAGCTGCCGTCCGTGTTGATGGCGAAGTAGTTGGTGAGATTGAACAAGGCTTATTAGTTTTGTTAGGCGTAGAAAAAGGTGACGACGAAGCCAAAGCCAAACGTTTGATGGAACGAGTGACCACTTATCGTGTCTTTGGAGACGAAGACGATAAAATGAACCTCAACGTGAAGCAAGTAGAAGGTAAGGTATTAGTGGTGTCTCAATTCACTCTGCCGGCCGATACCAAGAAAGGGACTCGAGCAGGGTTCTCTCGTGGTGCTCACCCAGAAGATGCTGAGCGTCTTTATAACTATTTCTCTGACCAGTGTGAATCAGTGTTACCAACGGAACGTGGCCGATTCGCAGCCGACATGAAAGTGTCTTTGGTTAATGATGGCCCAGTGACATTCTGGCTGCAGGTTTAGGCTTAAAGGAATAAGCATGTTTAAACTCATAACACCAACCACCGAAAATCAGCTAAACAAGTATTACCATTTTCGTTGGCAGATGCTCCGTGAACCTTGGCGAATGCCGGTAGGTTCTGAGCGCGATGAATATGACCCAATGAGTCACCATCGCATGATTGTTGATGGTCGTGGTCGCCCGATGGCGATTGGTCGTCTGTATATCACCCCAGATCTGGAAGGTCAGATCCGCTATATGGCGGTGAAGAAATCTCGCCAAAGTAAAGGCATGGGTTCGTTGATTCTAGTCGCACTTGAGTCATTGGCTCGCCAAGAGGGTGCTAAGCGCTTGGTGTGTAATGCACGTGAAGATGCGATCTCATTCTATGAGAAGAATGAATTTGAACGTCGCGGTGAGATTAACGATCAACGTGGCCCTGTGCGTCACCAACAGATGGTTAAGCATCTTGACCCAATGGCAGACGTTCTGCGTAAGCCTGAGTGGTGTAATGAGCTTCAGCAGCGCTGGGAACATCAGATCCCGATCAGTGACAAGATGGGCATCAAGATCAACCAATACACGGGTTACCAATTTGAGTGTAGTGCTCAGCTGAATCCCAACTTGAACCCGCATAATACCATGTTTGCAGGCTCTGCCTTTACCTTAGCGACCTTAACTGGTTGGGGGATGACTTGGTTATTGATGAAAGAACGCGGGCTGACCGGTGATATCGTGCTGGCAGACAGTAATATTCGTTATCGTCACCCGGTTGAGCAAAACCCTGTTGCCTCTACTTCATTGGATGGGATCAGTGGTGACTTGGACCGCCTTGCGTCAGGAAGAAAGGCACGTATCATCATTCACGTGACCATTCATAGCGGCGATGTGGAAGCGGTAGAGTTTACGGGAACCTATATGCTGATCCCTGATTATAAGAAAATACTATCGACGGATAGCAAGGCGAGTGAATAACTTCACGCTCGCTTGATGATAGATAGAATTATTGACTGAAAGCGCTACTCCTGAGGAGTGGCGTTTTTTGTTGGCAGTCGTTAATCTCCGAATACTCAGCTTGGGTGAGCTTTCCTGAGATTTGATGGCATGGGTCCGATAGGGTAATCGAGAGGGTGTGTTGCTCAGCTTTAAGCAAGTCGAGTTCTCCAGAAGCCTCGCCATTGAGCGTTTGAACCCTTTGTTCGCCTTGCTCTGCTGATGATGCACCAATAATATGCATCGGTTCGAGAGTGAAGCGCCCACGGTCAAAATGCGCATTAAGCTCTGGAATTTCAAACACGTTATCAGTCGATGTTTCAGAAAGCTTGTCATTAAAGGTCATCACACCCTGGCGAACGCTGCCAGTGAGTTGCCCTGTGGTTGAGTAACCGAGCATCAGTGAGTCGCCATATAAACCTGCGGCTTGAAGTTCAAACTCGCCATAGCCGGTTGCATCGAGTGGTAATTCAAGTCGCTGCAGCATAGGCGCAATGGGTAACCCATCGGCAGAAATATCTAAGCTCCATGGCTTGCTGATTTGGTTAAAATCGAGCGTTGCATTGGCTTCAATGTAGCCATTCCTGAGTGGTGCAAACAGACGAGTCAGCGTCCATTTTCCTTGTTCGCTATTCATCTCAACCACAGGCTGTGCGCTGAGAATATTTTGGTAGCTGGCATCATTGGCGCTCGCCATCAGCTTCCCTTGCCATAAGCCCAGTTTTCTATCTTGCAGCAGTTGAACTTGATGCCCCTCGACATGTAATCCAGAGACCTGCCAGTAAGGCGTTTGTGCTAGTTGGATAAGTTGGCTACGTTCTATATTAAGTCGGTCAATAGAGGCTTTCTGAAGCTGTGTCAGCCAAGGCAATAGGCGAGCGGATGGTAGAACTTTATCTTGGCTTTCCGTAATCCACTTTATGCCTTGCAGGTCGAGCTGCGCTAATTGAATGCTGCTAGGGGTGACTTCGCCATTAAGTTGAATACTGCCTTGTAAGAATTGAGTATAGAAGTCTTCAATTAGAATCTGGTTCGGATCTAAATTGAGCTTGATACTTGGCTCGATGAACATGTCATCATCAATGGTCACTCCTTCTGCCTGCAGAGAGAAAATGGCTTTCTGCTGCTTCCAGATTTCAAAAGGCAGTTGGATATTTTCTAGTGAGGCATCAAAAGCTGCGAGGTGACCATCTTGCCATTCCACGTCGCTGCGCAGAATATCTAAGCTATTGATGTGATTGATCTGAATACCGGCTACATCCCACTCTTTACTTAGTAGGTTTTGGGTCTGTTTCTGATTGAGTCGTAAGCCATCGACGGTCACATTCACCAACGACCAATCTTGTTGATACTGCTCTGCTTGGCCGGAAATCTTGGCGCCACGCCAGTCAAACGAAGCACCATAAAGGGTGCTGTCACTCGGCTTGAGGTCTAGGTCAATCAACAGGTTATCGAATGCTTCACCTTGCCAATACAGCTGTGAGGCAGAAAGTTGGGTTTTTCCATAAGGTAGCAGCGAGTTGTCGTTGTGCCATGTTGGGTCGGAGATCTGCAGGTCGATGCCTCGCGCATTAAACTCTGGCATCGAAAAGTCGAGGTTGTTGATGGCCAGCTGGTGGAGCTTGATGTGTGGCTGGGTAAATAAAGATGTCAGCGTTTTTAGATCGTCTGCTTCTAACTGAAGGCCGCTGATCAAAACAGATTCAAAGACCAGTTTTGCTTCTGTAAATGAGCTGGGGCTGAACCAAAGATCGATCTTGTCGATATACAGAGGTGCCTGTTTTTCAGGTTGGCTTTGGGTAATGCCCATTAAGGTGATGTGATAAGGCGCCTGATACTCAACATCTTCAATGAGTACAGGTTGTTCAATCGTATGTTTGATAAAAAAGTTAGCAACATCCGCACGGTATTGGGTCTGCAGGCTTAATAGCAGCGCCGCGAGAAGTGCAACGGCGATAGCCAACACAATGCCGAACACCATGAATACCTTTTTCATTCCCTGAAAGCCTTAAATTTCAATAGTCTCAAGACAGAGTGGAACAAAAAGGGGCAAGCAGCAACAAAAAAGCCCCTCAAAAGAGGGGCTTGCTACAAAAATATCACTTTAAATTGGGCGTTTGCTTTTGGCTAAGCCCGAGCAGATGATTGGGTTAGTCCAGTTGAGGGCCAGCCGCAACCAGTGATTTACCTTCAGCGTTGTCAGTGTACTTATCAAAGTTGTTGATGAAGCGCTCTGCTAGATCTTTCGCTTTGCTTTCCCATTGTAGAGGGTCAGTGTACGTATCGCGTGGGTCAAGGATCGCTGGGTCAACATCGTGCAACGCTAGCGGTACTTCTAGGTTAAACATAGGGATAACCTTAGTTTCAGCTTGGTCGATTGAGCCATCTAGGATAGCGTCGATGATGCCGCGAGTATCTTGGATTGAGATACGTTTGCCTGTGCCATTCCAACCTGTGTTCACTAGGTAAGCTTCAGCGCCAGCCGCTTCCATACGCTTCACAAGCACTTCAGCGTACTGGGTTGGGTGGAGAGTTAAGAATGCCGCACCAAATGCAGCAGAGAACGTTGGTGTTGGTTCAGTAATACCGCGCTCTGTACCTGCTAGCTTAGCTGTGAAGCCAGATAGGAAGTGGTACTTCGTTTGCTCTGGAGTCAGTTTAGAAACGGGTGGCAGTACACCGAATGCATCAGCAGTCAGGAAGATAACCTTTTGAGCGTGACCGGCTTTTGATACTGGTTTAACGATGTTATCGATGTGGTGAATCGGGTAAGAAACACGAGTGTTCTCAGTTTTTGAACCGTCATCAAAATCGATAGAACCATCACCACGAACTGTTACGTTTTCTAGTAGTGCATCACGACGGATTGCATTGTAGATTTCAGGTTCTGCTTCTTTAGATAGACGAATCGTCTTCGCGTAACAACCACCTTCGAAGTTGAAGATACCATCGTCATCCCAACCGTGCTCATCATCACCGATTAGCTCACGCTTAGGATCGGTTGAAAGCGTAGTTTTACCTGTACCAGATAGACCGAAGAAGATGGCTACATCGCCTTTCTCGCCGACGTTTGCACTACAGTGCATTGAAGCAATGCCTTGCAGAGGAAGCAGGTAGTTCATCATTGCGAACATGCCTTTCTTCATCTCACCGCCGTACCAAGTACCACCGATGATTTGAACGCGCTCTGTTAGGTTGAAAGCAACGAAGTTTTCAGAGTTTAGACCCTGCTTTTCCCAGTTAGGGTTAGTTGTTTTAGCACCGTTCATTACCACGAAATCAGGTTCGAACGTTGCTAGCTCTTCGTCAGTTGGACGAATGAACATGTTCTTAACGAAGTGCGCTTGCCACGCTACTTCAGTGATAATACGCACGCTTAAGCGCGTATCAGGGTTAGCACCACAATAACCGTCGATGACAAACAGGCGCTTGCCAGATAGCTGAGTTGTCACAAGCTCTTTCAGCTCATTCCATACTTCAGTTGTAATCGGTTTGTTGTCATTTTTGCCTTGATCTGACCACCACATGGTATCGCGGGTCGTGTCATCTTTAACAATGTACTTATCTTTTGGTGAGCGGCCAGTAAAGATACCAGTGTCTACCGCAACAGAGCCTAGTTCCGTTACTACGCCTTTTTCGTAGCCTTCCAAACCTGGCAGTGTTTCTTCAACGAATAACTGCTCGTAGCTAGGATTACGAAGAACTTCAGTAACGCCAGTCAGTCCGTGCTTAGTTAGATCAATTTGTGCAGCCTTTGTATGTTCCATAACGGTCATAGGTGCTCCTTGTAGGATATTTTGTAGGGATTTTGTATTAATTTTTTATTGTTATCTGCTCACCATGCTAGCAACGAGACTCGGGGGAAACAGGGATATAGCTCAAAAAATATCCATATTAGCCATGGGGTTTTAAGCGTCTCGTCACATATTGGCCCAACTAGTCTATCCTGTACGCAAACCTTTGCGCTAGGGGCGAGAACATTATTAATTGATTAAAATTAAGCGGTGATTTTATTACGAGATGTTACGGAGTTTGCGCTATTTTGATCACAAAAAAGGCCAGCTGAGGGCTGACCTTTTTGGGGTAAATTACGTGTTTTTGGTACGCCGTAAATTAATGAACCGTATTGCTGCCTTTATCTGCTGCTTCTGCGTACAGTGCATCAACATCATTCTTGTCGAACGAGTAGTTTGTGCCACAGTAATCGCAGTGTAGACCAACGCTTCCTTCGGTGCTTAGGATGTCGTAGATCTCTTCTTGAGCAACAGTAATGATTGCTGCTGCACTTCGATCGCGTGAACAGCCACAGAAGAACTCAACCGGTTGTGGTGTGAATAGCTGTACTTTCTCTTGGTTGTACAAACGGTAAAGCAGTTCGTTCGCTTCTAGAGTGAATAGCTCTTCGTTTTTCACGGTGTCTGTTAGTTGCTCTAGGTGCTCGAAGTCGTCTGGAGTACCGGTGCCGTCAGGCATTACTTGTAGCAACATACCTGCAGCGTGTGCTTTGCCTTCATGCTCGCCAGTGCGCAGCCATAGACGAGTCTTAAGCTGTTCAGAGTTAGCGAAGTAGCCTTCAAGCACTTGTGCAAGCGTGTCACCTTCAAGACCAACGATACCTTGGTAACGCTCACCTTTCTTAGGATCGATAGTGATCACTAGATGACCTTTACCCATTAGGGCGTGTAGACCTGCGTCGTCTGCGATATCGCCTTCAAAGCGAGCAACACCACGGATCTTCTGATCGTGATCGCCATTGATAACTGCTAGAGATACTGGGCCGTCACCTTGCAGCTGCATCGTGATAGAACCTTCAAACTTTAGGGTCGCCGTTAGTAGCGTCGTTGAAACCAGTAGCTCACCCAACAGCTTTTGTACTGGAGCTGGGTATTCCTTGCTAGAAATAATCTGTTGGTACGCTTCGTCCATCTGTACCAATTCACCACGTACTGATAGGTCTTCAAATAGGTAGCGATTTAAAACATTACTTGTAGACATTGGGTCTGCCATTTGGCTATTCCTTCTAGCTTATTGAGTCTTGAACTTGATGATGTCACGACGTTGCTTTTTATCTGGGCGACGTTCTGGTGCTGGGCTATGAGCATTTAGCTTGCGCTGTTGTGCAAACTCTTCTCTTTTTGCCAAGCTTTCGGTGGTTTCTTCATAGAGGGTTTGAGCGATCGGGGCTCCACCACGATGGGCTGAGATTTTCTCGATCGTTACCGTCTTTTCTTCATTACCTTGGCGCAGTGTAATCACAGCCCCAAGTTCGACAATTTTACTTGGCTTGCTGCGCTGACCATTATAGTGGACTTTGCCACCATCGACCATGTTGCGAGCAATAGACCGGGTTTTGTAAAAACGAGCTGCCCACAACCATTTATCGAGTCTGACAGCTTCATTAGCAGTTTTCATATAGGGCTGTGCCTTATTAAGTGAGAAATGAATGCGGTTTAACTGTAACGAACAGTGCGCAACATGTTTTTGATGATGCTTATCACATTAAGTAGAAGCTTAAAGTGGAGGCGGTTGGCATTTTTTTCAAGTCATAATACAAAATAGCCATGTTATGCCGATTTATCGATTTGCTATGATATAGTGCAGGATCTTATTGCTTAAATAAGCTTGGTATCGAACGAATGAATAAAAAAGCTGAAAGTTTAATGATTTGCAGCGTTTGTCATCATGAAAAGGGACTAGGAAAGTGAACTTTTTAGAGCTCAAAAATCGCGTAGGGAATTCTCCTATGTTGAGCCGCTTATTAGAGAATGGATTTGTACTTCAGCAGAAACTAAGCTTAGCGACCTGTTGTGTATTGATTGCAGCTTCCGCATGGATCTTAGGGCAGCTTGCATGGTTTATCGAACCTGCTGAGCAGACTATCGCGCCTTGGACAGCAACGGCTTCATCGTCTTCAGCACCTCAATCGACCCTTGATATCTCTTCTTTGCTGCAGAGCAACATGTTTGGTGCTTACAACCCAAGCACGCCCGCTGTGGTTGAACAGCAAGTTATCCAAGATGCGCCTAAGACGCGATTAAACCTCGTTTTAGTGGGTGCAGTCGCGAGCTCGAATCCAAAACTGAGCTTAGCGGTGATCGCCAATCGCGGCACGCAAGCGACCTACGGAATTAATGAAGAGATTGAAGGCACTCGAGCCAAGTTAAAAGCGGTATTAATCGACCGCGTTATCATTGATAACTCAGGACGAGATGAAACCTTGATGCTTGAAGGTATTGAGTACAAGCGTTTGGCTGTATCAGCGCCTGCGCCACCTCGTAGCTCTTCTTCGGTTCGTGGTAATAATCCGGCTTCAGCAGAAGAGAAGCTTGATGAAATTAAAGCGAAGATAATGAAAGATCCGCAACAAATCTTCCAATATGTTCGACTGTCTCAGGTGAAGCGTGACGATAAAGTGATCGGTTATCGTGTGAGCCCTGGCAAAGATTCAGAACTTTTTAACTCTGTTGGGCTCCAAAACGGAGATATTGCCACTCAGTTAAATGGACAAGACCTGACAGACCCTGCTGCTATGGGCAACATATTCCGTTCCATCTCAGAACTAACAGAGCTAAATCTGGTGGTCGAGAGAGATGGTCAACAACATGAAGTGTTTATTGAATTTTAAAACTTTGCGTCTAACGAAGGACGAAAGTGTAGGAGAAGTACGTGAAGCATTGGTTTAAGAAAAGTGCATGGTTATTGGCAGGAAGCTTGATCTGCACACCCGCAGCCATCGCGAGTGATTTTAGTGCCAGCTTTAAAGGCACTGATATTCAAGAGTTTATTAATATTGTTGGTCGTAACCTAGAGAAGACCATCATCGTTGATCCATCGGTGCGCGGAAAAATCGATGTACGCAGCTACGACGTATTGAATGAAGAGCAATATTACAGCTTCTTCTTAAACGTACTAGAGGTGTATGGCTACGCAGTCGTTGAAATGGACTCGGGTGTTCTTAAGATCATCAAAGCCAAAGACTCTAAAACTTCGGCGATCCCCGTTGTTGGTGACCGTGATTCAATCACTGGTGATAGCGTAGTGACGCGTGTAGTGACGGTTCGTAATGTATCGGTTCGTGAACTTTCTCCTCTGCTTCGTCAACTAAACGACAATGCAGGCGCGGGTAACGTTGTGCACTACGACCCAGCCAACATCATCCTTATTACAGGCCGAGCGGCGGTAGTAAACCGTTTAGCTGAAATCATCAAGCGTGTTGACCAAGCGGGTGATAAAGAGATTGAAGTCGTTGAGCTAAAGAATGCTTCTGCGGCAGAAATGGTACGTATCGTTGATGCACTAAGCAAAACCACAGATGCCCAAAACACACCAGCCTTCCTACAACCTAAATTAGTTGCCGATGAACGTACCAATGCGATTCTTATCTCAGGTGACCCTAAGGTACGTAGCCGTTTAAGAAGGTTGATTGAACAGCTTGATGTGGAAATGGCAACCAAGGGCAACAACCAAGTAATTTACCTTAAATACGCCAAAGCAGAAGATTTAGTCGATGTGCTGAAAGGCGTGTCGGACAACCTGCAATCAGAAAAGCAATCTTCAACCAAAGGCAGCTCATCGCAACGTAACCAAGTGATGATCTCCGCTCACAGTGATACCAACTCGTTGGTGATTACCGCACAACCGGACATCATGAATGCGCTTCAAGATGTGATCGCACAGTTGGATATTCGTCGTGCTCAAGTATTGATTGAAGCCCTAATTGTCGAGATGGCAGAGGGTGATGGCATTAACCTTGGTGTGCAATGGGGTAACCTTGATACTGGTGCTGTGATTCAGTATGGCAACACAGGTGCGTCAATCGGTGGCGTAATGGTTGGTTTAGAAGAAGCGAAAGACACTGAAACGACCACCGCAGTCTATGATGATAATGGCGCCTTTTTGCGTAATGAAACGACCACAGAATCCGGTGACTACTCAACGTTAGCTTCTGCTCTTTCTGGCGTTAATGGCGCGGCAATGAGCGTAGTGATGGGTGACTGGACTGCCTTGATCAGTGCAGTAGCGACCGATTCAAATTCAAATATCCTATCTTCTCCAAGTATCACCGTGATGGATAACGGCGAAGCGTCGTTCATTGTGGGCGAAGAGGTGCCTGTTTTAACTGGCTCGACCGCAGGCTCAAGTAACGATAACCCATTCCAAACGGTTGAACGTAAAGAAGTGGGTATCAAGCTAAAAGTCGTGCCACAAATCAATGAAGGTGACTCAGTTCAGCTGCAAATAGAACAAGAAGTATCGAACGTATTAGGCGCAAACGGGGCAGTAGATGTTCGTTTTGCTAAGCGTCAGCTAAATACGTCAGTGATTGTTCAAGACGGTCAAATGCTGGTGCTGGGTGGCTTGATTGACGAGCGAGCGCTGGAAAGTGAATCTAAGGTGCCGTTCTTGGGCGATATCCCTGTTCTAGGACACCTGTTCAAATCAACCAGTACTCAGGTTGAGAAAAAGAACCTAATGGTATTCATCAAGCCGACCATTATTCGTGATGGTATGACGGCCGATGGTATTACTCAGCGTAAATACAACTTTATTCGTGCTGAGCAGTTGTATAAGTCAGAGCAGGGCCTGAAGCTGATGGATGACGATAATATTCCAGTACTGCCTAAATTTGGCGAAAGCATGAATTACCCGGCTGAACTTCAAGCCTTCATTGATCAGATGGAAACAGAATAATGGCTGAATTGGTAGGGGCGGCACGTACTTATCAGCGCTTGCCGTTTAGCTTTGCGAATCGCTATAAGATGGTGTTGGAGTATCAACATCCAGAGCGCGCACCGATACTTTATTATGTTGAGCCACTGAAATCGGCGGCGATCATTGAAGTGAGTCGTGTTGTGAAAAATGGTTTCACGCCACAAGCGATTACTCTCGATGAGTTTGATAAAAAACTGACCGATGCTTATCAGCGTGACTCGTCAGAAGCTCGTCAGCTCATGGAAGACATTGGTGCTGATAGTGATGATTTCTTCTCACTAGCGGAAGAACTGCCTCAAGACGAAGACTTACTTGAATCAGAGGATGATGCACCAATAATCAAGTTAATCAATGCGATGCTGGGTGAGGCGATCAAAGAAGGTGCTTCGGATATTCATATCGAAACCTTTGAAAAGTCACTTTGTATCCGTTTCCGAGTTGATGGTGTGCTGCGTGATGTTCTAGCGCCAAGCCGTAAACTGGCGCCGCTGCTCGTGTCACGTGTAAAGGTTATGGCGAAGTTGGATATTGCAGAAAAACGCGTGCCACAAGACGGTCGTATTTCTCTGCGTATTGGTGGTCGAGCGGTCGACGTTCGTGTATCAACCATGCCTTCATCACACGGTGAGCGTGTGGTAATGCGTCTGTTGGACAAAAACGCCACTCGTCTAGACTTGCACAGTTTAGGTATGACAGCAGAAAACCATGAAAACTTCCGTAAGCTGATTCAGCGCCCACATGGCATTATCTTGGTGACCGGCCCTACGGGTTCGGGTAAATCAACAACCCTGTATGCTGGCCTGCAAGAGCTCAACAGCAATGAGCGAAATATCCTTACCGTTGAAGACCCAATCGAATTTGATATTGATGGTATTGGCCAAACACAAGTGAACCCTAAGGTTGATATGACCTTTGCGCGCGGTTTACGTGCCATTCTTCGTCAAGATCCCGATGTGGTTATGATTGGTGAGATACGTGACTTAGAGACCGCTGAGATCGCTGTTCAAGCCTCTTTGACGGGTCACTTAGTTATGTCGACTCTTCACACCAATACAGCAATTGGTGCGATCACGCGTCTACGTGATATGGGCATTGAACCTTTCTTAATCTCTTCTTCGCTGCTGGGTGTTTTGGCTCAGCGTTTGGTTCGTACTTTGTGTAACGACTGCAAAGAGCCTTATGAAGCCGACAAAGAACAGAAAAAACTGTTTGGGTTGAAGAAGAAAGACAGCCTAACGCTTTACCATGCCAACGGGTGTGAAAGCTGCAGTCACAAAGGCTATCGAGGCCGTACTGGTATTCATGAGCTATTGATGATTGACGATTCGGTACAAGAGCTGATTCACAGTGAGGCTGGCGAACAGGCGATTGAGAAAGCAATTCGTGGCACAACACCAAGTATTCGAGATGATGGCTTGAGCAAAGTTCTGAAAGGGGTAACGTCCTTAGAAGAAGTGATGCGCGTGACCAAGGAAGTCTAGTATGGCGGCATTTGAATACAAAGCACTGGATGCCAAGGGTAAGAGCAAAAAGGGCTCGATTGAAGCGGATAACGCTCGTCAGGCTCGCCAGCGCTTAAAAGAACAAGGCTTGATGCCGGTTGAGATGACCGAAGCCAAGGCCAAAACAGCGAAAGGTGCACAGCCTTCGACTAGCTTTAAGCGTGGTATCAGCACGCCAGACCTTGCTTTGATTACTCGCCAAATTTCCACCTTGGTGCAATCAGGCATGCCGCTAGAAGAGTGCTTGAAAGCCGTGGCGGAGCAATCTGAAAAGCCACGTATTCGAACCATGTTACTGGCGGTTCGTTCGAAGGTAACGGAAGGTTATTCGCTAGCCGATAGCTTGGCTGATTACCCACATATCTTTGATGAACTGTTTAGAGCCATGGTCGCGGCTGGTGAGAAATCGGGTCACTTAGATGCGGTATTGGAGCGACTGGCTGATTACGCAGAAAACCGTCAGAAGATGCGCTCTAAGTTGCTGCAAGCGATGATCTACCCTGTGGTGCTGGTGGTGTTTGCGGTGACGATTGTTTCGTTCCTGCTGGCAACCGTGGTACCTAAGATCGTTGAACCGATTATCCAAATGGGCCAAGAACTTCCTCAATCGACACAATTTTTATTGGCATCGAGTGAATTTATCCAGAATTGGGGCATCCAATTACTGTTGTTGATCATCGGTGTGATTGTGTTGATTAAGACCGCTCTGAAAAAGCCGGGTGTTCGCATGAGTTGGGATCGAAAATTATTGAGTATCCCGCTGATTGGTAAAATAGCGAAAGGGATCAATACCTCTCGTTTTGCTCGAACACTCTCTATTTGTACCTCGAGTGCGATTCCTATTCTTGAAGGGATGAAGGTTGCGGTTGATGTAATGTCGAATCACCATGTGAAGCAACAAGTACTGCAGGCGTCAGACAGTGTTAGAGAAGGGGCAAGCCTGCGTAAAGCGCTCGATCAAACCAAACTCTTCCCTCCAATGATGCTGCATATGATCGCCAGTGGTGAGCAGAGTGGTCAGTTAGAGCAAATGCTAACAAGAGCGGCAGATAACCAGGATCAAAGCTTTGAATCGACCGTGAATATCGCGTTAGGTATCTTTACGCCAGCACTTATCGCTTTGATGGCAGGCTTAGTGCTGTTCATTGTGATGGCGACTCTGATGCCGATGCTTGAAATGAATAATTTGATGAGTGGTTAATCAACTGCTCATAAGACGTTAGTTTTTGGATTAACGAGAAGAAGGACATTATTACCTTCAACTCGCTGTCTGTAATTTGGAGAAAATAATGAAAAACAGAATGAAGAAACAATCAGGCTTTACCCTATTAGAAGTGATGGTTGTTGTGGTTATCCTTGGCGTATTGGCGAGCTTTGTTGTACCTAACCTATTGGGTAACAAAGAGAAGGCTGACCAACAAAAAGCCATCACTGATATTGTGGCGCTAGAGAACGCGCTAGATATGTACAAACTGGATAACAGCGTTTACCCAACAACGGATCAAGGTCTTGATGCATTGGTTTCTAAGCCAAGCAGCCCAGAGCCTCGTAACTACCGCGACGGTGGCTACATCAAGCGTCTGCCAAACGACCCATGGGGTAACGAGTACCAATACCTAAGCCCTGGTGATAACGGCACTATTGATATTTTCACTCTTGGTGCTGATGGCCAAGAAGGTGGTGAAGGTATTGCGGCGGATATCGGCAACTGGAACATGCAGGATTTCCAATAAGCTTCAGCTTATTGTTTGATTCGTTATTGATGCTTGATACGTTATTGATGGTAGGACGTAAACAGATGGAGTCTAAAGGTGAAAACTAAGCAAACACAGCCAGGTTTCACCTTGATTGAGATTCTCTTGGTGTTGGTACTACTGTCAGTAACGGCGGTTGCGGTGATCGCGACCATTCCTACCAATAGCAAAGATGTTGCTAAAAAATACGCTCAAAGCTTTTATCAGCGAGTTCAATTACTCAATGAAGAGGCTATTTTGAGCGGCTTAGATTTTGGCGTTCGAGTTGATGAAAAGAAATCGACCTATGTACTGATGGCGCTTAAGTCTGAAGGCTGGCAAGAAGTCGATTTTGAAAAAATCCCCTCTTTAACTGAACTACCGGAAGAACTCGCATTGTCACTGACCTTAGGTGGTGGCGCATGGGAAGACGATGATCGGTTGTTCAACCCAGGAAGCTTGTTTGATGAAGATATGTTTGCTGATCTTGAAGAGGAAAAGAAGCCGAAACCACCACAGATCTACATCTTGTCGAGTGCTGAAATGACACCATTTGTGCTGTCGTTTTATCCAAATACAGGTGACACCATACAAGATGGTTGGCGCATTCGAGTGTTGGATAATGGCGTTATTCGATTGCTTGAGCCAGGAGAAGAAGATGAAGAGGAATAACGGCTCTCCTTATCGTTCTCGTGGTATGACTCTTGGTTCTCGAGGAATGACCCTGCTTGAAGTATTAGTTGCGCTCGCTATTTTCGCAACGGCAGCGATCAGTGTTATTCGTGCCGTCACTCAGCACATTAATACCCTTAGCTATCTAGAAGAAAAAACCTTCGCAGCTATGGTAGTAGACAATCAAATGGCTCTCGTCATGCTGCATCCTGACAAGCTTAAAAAAGCGCAGGGCACGCAAGAGTTAGCAGGAAGAGAGTGGTTCTGGAAAGTGACGCCAATTGATACTAGCGGTGATTTGTTAAAGGCGTTTGATGTAAGCGCGGCAACCAGTAAGAAGGCCTCTCCAGTGGTTACGGTGCGCAGCTATGTTGTCAAATAAGAGCATGTCGTCAAATAAAAGCATGTCGTTAAGTAGGGTCAAGCCATCAGCTAAGGTTTCATCTAAGTGTCTGTCACGCAAACAAAGACTATCCTCGAAAGGGAGAGGCTTTACCTTAATCGAAGTTTTGGTCTCGATCGCTATCTTTGCCACGTTAAGCATGGCGGCTTATCAAGTGGTAAACCAAGTTCAACGAAGTAATGAAATCTCAATTGAACGCAGTGCGCGCTTGAATCAATTACAGCGTAGCTTGGTCATTTTAGATAATGATTTTCGTCAGATGGCAGCGAGACAATTTCGCACCGATGGTGAAGAAGCATCATCTAAGCTGATCTTATTGAAAGAGTATTTACTGGATTCCGACAGTGTTGGCATCATGTTTACTCGTTTGGGTTGGCATAACCCGCAGCAGCAGTTTCCTCGCGGAGAAGTCACCAAAGTGGGTTACCGCATTAAAGAAGAAACGCTTGAGCGTGTGTGGTGGCGCTACCCCGATACCCCTGCAGGTCAAGAAGGTGTGATTACGCCTTTGCTTGATGATGTTGAAAGCTTGGAATTCGAGTTTTATGACGGAAGCCGCTGGGGGAAAGAGTGGCAAACCGACAAATCGCTACCGAAAGCGGTAAGGTTAAAGCTAACCTTGAAAGATTATGGTGAGATAGAGCGTATTTATCTCACCCCAGGTGGCACGCTCGATCAGGCCGATGATTCTTCAAACAGTGACTCTTCAAGTAGTAATGAGGGGAATAATGACTCATCGAACTAATAAGTTTGCACTGACAAGGTCTGCCATGGGGCGCAAGCAGCGAGGTGTTGCGCTGATCATTATCCTGATGCTACTGGCGATAATGGCAACCATCGCAGGCAGTATGTCGGAACGCCTGTTTACTCAATTTAAGCGCGTGGGAAATCAACTGAATTACCAACAGGCTTACTGGTACAGCATTGGTGTCGAAGCGCTGGTGCAAGACGGCATTAGGCAAAGCTACAAAGACAGTGATACCGTCAACTTGAGTCAACCATGGGCGTTAGAAGAACAGGTATACCCGTTGGATTATGGTCAAGTTAAAGGCCGTATTGTTGATGCTCAGGCATGTTTTAATCTCAATGCGTTGGCTGGTGTGGCGACGACTTCAAGTAACCAAACACCTTATTTAATTACGGTTTGGCAAACCTTGTTGGAAAACCAAGATGTTGAGCCTTATCAGGCCGAGGTTATTGCACATTCAAGCTGGGAATTTGTTGATAGTGATACCCGAACCACCTCTTCAGCTGGTGTAGAAGACAGTACTTATGAGGCGATGAAGCCATCTTATTTGGCAGCGAATGGCTTAATGGCCGATGAGTCCGAGCTACGCGCGGTTTATCAAGTCACGGGTGAGGTGATGAATAAGGTTCGCCCCTTTGTTTGTGCTCTGCCGAGCGACGATTTCCGTTTGAATGTGAATACTCTTACGGAAAAGCAGGCGCCGTTATTGGAAGCGATGTTTGCCCCCGGCTTAAGTGAATCGGATGCCAAACAGCTGATAGACAAACGCCCATTCGATGGCTGGGATACGGTGGATGCGTTTATGGCTGAACCGGCCATTGTGGGTGTGAGTGCCGAAGTCAGCAAGAAAGCGAAAGCATATTTAACTGTAGATAGCGCCTATTTTGAGCTTGATGCAGAGGTATTAGTTGAGCAGTCACGTGTACGTATACGGACGCTTTTCTATAGTAGTAATCGAGAAACAGTGACGGTAGTACGCCGTCGTTTTGGAGGAATCAGTGAGCGAGTTTCTGACCGTTCGACTGAGTAGCGAACCACAAAGCCCTGTGCAGTGGTTAGTTTGGTCGACAAGCCAACAAGAAGTGATAGCAAGTGGCGAACTGTCTAGCTGGGAGCAGCTGGATGAGTTAACGCCTTACGCTGAAAAGCGCAGCTGTATCGCTTTATTGCCGGGAAATGAATGCTTAATTAAGCGTGTTGAGATCCCGAAAGGTGCTGCTCGCCAGTTCGACTCTATGCTGCCGTTTTTATTAGAAGACGAAGTGGCACAAGATATCGAAGACTTACACCTGACTATTTTAGATAAAGACGCAACGCACGCAACAGTGTGTGGTGTCGATCGTGAATGGTTAAAGCAAGCGTTAGACCTGTTCCGCGAAGCCAATATTATCTTCCGTAAGGTGTTGCCAGATACACTGGCCGTGCCTTTTGAAGAGCAAGGCATCAGTGCATTACAGATCGACCAGCATTGGCTATTACGTCAAGGTAACTATCAAGCTGTATCGATCAGCGAAGCATGGTTACCGATGTTTTTGCAAAGTGATTGGGTTGTTGCTGATGACGAAGAGCAAGCGACGACTATCTTCAGCTACACCGCGATGCCGAGCGATGACGTTCAACAGCAAAGCGGTGCGAATTGGCAAGCAAAGCCTGCGGAACTGGTGATGTCTTTACTGAGCCAACAAGCCATTACAAGTGGCGTAAACTTACTGACTGGCACCTTTAAAACCAAATCTTCATTCAGTAAGTACTGGCGTGTATGGCAAAAAGTAGCGATCGCAGCTTGTTTGCTGGTGGCGGTGATCGTCACTCAGCAAGTCTTAAAGGTTCAGCAGTACGAAGCACAAGCCGAAGCGTACCGAACGGAGAGTGAACGTATTTTTAGAAGCGTACTTCCGGGCAAGCAACGTATTCCGACGGTCAGCTACCTTAAGCGCCAGATGAACGACGAAGCTAAGAAGTATGGTGGCTCGGGTGATGGTGATTCCTTACTTGGATGGCTAGCGTTACTGCCAGAAACTTTAGGACAAGTGAAAGCCATCGAAGTGAATAGTATTCGCTACGACGGCAACCGCTCAGAGGTGAGATTGGAAGCGAAAAGCTCTGACTTCCAACATTTTGAGACCGCGAGAGTGAAGCTCGAAGAGAAGTTTACCGTCGAACAAGGTCCATTAAACCGTAATGGCGATGCCGTATTTGGCAGCTTTACTCTTAAACCCCATCAATAACCTGCGTAAGGAGATCAGTGATGAGAAATATGATTGAGCCACTCCAAGCGTGGTGGACTTCAATAAGTCAAAGAGAGCAACGATTAGTTATTGGTTGCTCAATTTTATTGGTGGTCGGTGTCGTTTATTGGGGGCTAATCCAGCCACTCAGTCAGCGAGCTGAACTTGCGCAGACCCGTATTCAAAGTGAGAAGCAACTGCTGACTTGGGTAACCAATAAAGCCAACGAAGTGGTGGAGCTGCGAGGAAGTGGTGGGATTGTTGCTAGCCAGCCTTTAAACCAATCTGTGCCAGCTTCTATGCGTCGTTTCAAGATTGAATTAATTCGAGTTCAGCCGCGTGGCGAGATGCTGCAAGTCTGGGTGAAACCTGTGCCTTTTAATCAGTTCTTAGATTGGCTGACATACTTGAAAGAGAAGCAGGGTGTCGAAGTTGAGTTTATGGACATTGATCGCTCCGATAACCCAGGGGTTATTGAGGTCAACCGACTACAGTTTAAACGAGGTTAATGTGAAACGCGGTTTATCTTTGAAGTTAGGTTTACTTTTTGGCGGCATCTTTATTGTCTTTTTCTCGGTTAGTCTGTTGCTGCATCTACCGGCCTCTTTTGTACTCAAACATGCACCGGCTGTGCGTGGCTTGAATATTGAAGGTGTTGAAGGAACGGTTTGGCAAGGCAGCGCTAACAACATCGTGTGGCAGCGCATCAATTACGGTTCAGTGCAGTGGGATTTCCAGTTTTCTAAGCTATTTCAAGCCAAAGCAGAACTGGCGGTTCGTTTTGGTCGTAACAGTGACATGAACTTATCAGGTAAAGGGCGTGTCGGGTACAGCATGAGCGGCGCGTATGCGGAAAACTTAGTCGCATCAATGCCTGCTATGAACGTGATGAAATACGCTCCAGCTATTCCAGTACCGGTTTCTATTGGTGGACAAGTTGAACTGACGATCAAGCATGCGGTTCACGCTCAGCCTTGGTGTCAATCTGGCGAAGGTACACTGGCTTGGTCTGGTGCCGCAGTCGACTCTCCTGTTGGCTCGCTAGACCTTGGCCCTGTGATTGCAGACATAACCTGTGAAGACAGCACAATTGCAGCGAAAGGCACTCAGAAGAGCGATCAGGTAGACAGTGAGTTTTCAGCGAGCGTAACACCCAACCAACGCTATACGTCGGCGGCATGGTTTAAGCCGGGGGCGGAATTCCCGCCAGCAATGCAGAGTCAGCTTAAGTGGTTGGGCAACCCTGATAGCCAAGGTAAGTACCAGTTTACTTATCAAGGTCGTTTTTAGCTAAACAGCTAGGGTCACTAAATTACGAGATATAAAAAACGGGCACCTCACTGAGGTGCCCGTTTTGTTTGTTCTGAGAATCTAGAGGATATCTGACGGTTAAAGGGAGCAAACTCGCCTAGTCTTTGCCTTGCAAAATTTCTACCCACGGTAAGTCGGCATCACCGAGCACAATGAAGTTTGGATTCTCAAGCGTTTCTCTTTCATTGTACGAAAGTGGTTCTAGTTGAGTACTTAAGATACGTCCGCCAGCTTCTTCAACAATGCACTGGGTTGCGGCGGTATCCCACTCTCCGGTTGGTCCAAGGCGCAGATAACAATCCACAGCACCTTCTGCTACTAAACATGCCTTAAGCGCTGCTGAGCCTAGAGGAACCAAATCATAATTCCATGCTGAGCTCATACGGCTAGTGATGCGATTGATGTCCTGGCGACGGCTGATCGCCATGGCGATTGACTGGTTTGGCAGCTCGTGACGATGCGTTTTGATTTTCACGCTGTCATTAAGGTCTGGGATCTTCCAAGCGCCTTTGCCACTGTAAGCGTAATAGCTCACACCTGAAACGGGTGCGTATACCACGCCCATCACTGGCTTGTTATGCTCGATTAGGGCGATAATTGTCGCGAAATCACCACTTCGTGCGATGAACTCCTGGGTGCCGTCCAGTGGGTCAACTAACCAGTAGCGATCCCATTGAGAGCGTTGCTCTAGGCTGATGTCGGCGTCTTCTTCGGATAATACGGGAATATCAGGCGTCAATTCACTGAGTTTTTTTAATATCAGCTTATGTGCTGCAAGATCGGCACTGGTTACTGGAGTGTCATCACTCTTAATGAACTCTTCGTAATCCTTTTTCTCGTAGATCTCTAAGATGAGTTGACCAGCAGAGCGAGCAATCTCAATGACAGAGGGTAGGAGGTGAGACAAATCTTTTGTTATTGGCATAAATGTTCTCTTACTCTTAGAGCGAGCCTGAATGTTCTAGTTATTGTTTAATACACGAAGGCTTAAAAGCAGGGCTGTAATACTCCGAGCCTCACAGAAATCGAGATGTGTTAACAGTTCTTCGGCTTGAGCAAGTGGCCAGCGCACAATATCGAGAGGCTCTGGCTCATCACCTTCTAGCTTTTCTGGGTAGAGGTCTTCTGCAATAAACAGCGTCATTTTGCTAGAGAAGTAAGAGGGTGCAAGGATCACTTCCTTCAGCGGAGTAAGCTTGTTGGCACCGAAGCCTATCTCTTCTTTGAGTTCGCGAACGGCGGCTTCGTTTGGCTGCTCACCTGGATCAATCAGCCCTTTTGGAAAGCCAAGTTCGTAGCGTTCAGTTCCCGCTGCATATTCACGTACTAATAGAATATCGCCTTGCTCAGTAATAGGAACCATCATCACTGCGTTGCGCCCGCTGGGCTTCATGCGTTCGTAAGTGCGCTCTTCGCCGTTTGAAAAGCGTAAGTCGAGAGACTCGATAGAGAATAGTCTTGATTGAGCGACAGTTTGTTTAGCCAAAATCTCTGGCTTGGTCCTTTTCGTCATTGCGCTCGCTCCTTAGCTCATTGGAATTCTTTCTTATAAAGTCATTCTAATATAGGGGAAATGACCTTGAGTTCCTAGATCCGAGTTTTCATATCCGAAAATTATTGAAGCAGGAATCGATTACGATCACTTGAATACCTTACTCAAGATGGTAACGAGGTGAAAATATGGTTGTATAGCAAGAGAGTATAGAGAGAACGCGATAGTCCTAACTTGCTTATCCACATAACAAAAAAGGTTGATGCTTGCGCATCAACCTTTCAAATAACAACTAACACTAAATCAGTGATTAGTAGTAAGAGTGCTCACCACGATCGTGCTCAGTTGCATCACGAACAGCAGTCAGTTCACCTTCAAACTGTTGAAGAAGTTCTTTCTCGATGCCTTCTTTTAGCGTTACATCAACCATAGAACAACCGTTACAACCACCACCGAATGCTACAATAGCTGCGCCGTCTTCAGTGATTTCTACCAAGCTAACGTGACCGCCGTGACCAGCAAGTTGTGGGTTAACTTGTGTTTGAATTGCGTATTCAACACGTTCTAGAAGTGGTGCATCGTCTGCGACTTTACGCATCTTAGCGTTTGGTGCTTTAAGCGTTAGCTGAGAGCCCATTTTGTCAGTAACGAAGTCAATTTCAGCTTCATCTAGGAACGGTAGGCTTAGCTCATCTACGTATGCACAGAAAGCTTCGAATTTAAGCTCTGTGTCAGACGCTTCGATAGCATCTGTTGGGCAGTAAGAAACACCACACTCTGCGTTTTGTGTACCCGGGTTTACCACGAACACACGAATGTTTGTACCTTCAGGCTGCTGTGACAGCAGATTGGCAAAATGAGTTTGAGCTGTTTCTGTAATAGTAATATTTGACACGACGAATACCTGAGTAGATTTGTAGGTTATTAGCGCCATTCTACTCCTGTCAGATTTGTAATTCAGCCCTTTTTTGTTGGATTGCTGTACAAGTAGTGATTCACAGCTTTTATCCAGAGGGCTCAGGAGTGCGGCAGATGCAGTAAATATCAATCCTTTTAACGTCCACTTCAAGTAGTAATTGGCATAATTGATACACAGTACTGCCGGTGGTTACAACATCATCAATTATCGCGACGTGAGAGGGGATAGCTCCTTGAACGTCTTGTTTTCGCAGCGCAAAAGCGCTCTTTAGATTGTGTAATCGTACGGATTTAGTCAGCCCCTGCTGGGAAGCCGTTGAGCGAATTCGACGAAAGAGCACATCACTTTCAACGCCAAGCTCTTGAGCCGTGTAGTCGGCTAGCAGCTTACTTTGATTAAAGCCGCGATGAGTATATCGACGCCAATGCAGCGGCACGCTGGTGATCAGCGGAGCAGGATATTCGATACGTGATGCCAATAGCTTAGATAGATCACGTGCAAACCAAAACTTATCAGCGTACTTCATTTGCTGAATGTAACCTGCTGTAGGGAAGGTGTAATCGCCGACACAGTAGAGGCGATGCCAAGGTGGAGGTTGAGATAAGCACTGTCCGCACTGCTCTACTGTGAGCAGTGTTTTTAAACCACATCGTTGGCAGCGTGGTACTGGCTGAAAGAGTTTGAGACAAGAATTGCACCATCGAGGATGTGTATCACTGGGCAGTTTATCAAGTTTGCACAGGTGGCATTGAGGTGTGACCAGACGTGGTGTGTGTTTTTGTAGCCAATCGGATAACATAGCTCGTGATGCTTTTGGGTTATGGTGTTCCTTTTGCTCACCATACTGAAAAGCGCGGATTATCGCTGATGGAAAAAGTAGGGAATATTGAGAATGAGTGACGCGTTATATTGGCATGTTTCTGGGCAAGGGCCTGATTTAGTACTGGTTCACGGCTGGGGAATGAACGGTGCGGTATGGCAACAAACCGTTAATGCATTACAAGCTGATTTTCGAGTGCATGTTGTCGATTTACCAGGGTATGGACACAGCGCGCACTGCCACGCTCAAGATCTTGAAGAGATTGCTCAGCAGCTTTTGGCCGAAGCACCAAAGCAAGCGATTTGGGTGGGTTGGTCACTTGGAGGCTTGGTCGCAACGCACATGGCTCTCCATCACTCAGATTACGTGAGCAAGCTGGTGACTGTCGCCAGTTCTCCCAAATTCGCCGCTGCAAAAGAGCCCGTGTTATGGCGAGGCATTCAGCCCAACGTATTAAGCGCATTCACCGAGCAACTGGTTGAAGATTTCCAAACCACCATCGAACGCTTTATGGCATTGCAAGCCATGGGCAGCCCTTCAGCAAGGCAAGATGTAAAACAACTCAAGCAAGCGGTGCTGTCTCGCCCGTTGCCGAACCCTGACTCATTATTGGCAGGATTAAAGATGCTGTCGGATGTCGATCTGCGTGAACAACTGCCTGAGATTTCAGTACCAATGCTACGCTTGTATGGTCGATTAGATGGATTGGTGCCAATCAAGGTTGCGAAAGACTTAGGCACAGCCTTGCCTCATACCGAGCAATACATATTTACCCAGTCTTCGCATGCACCGTTTATGACCGAAGCGGATGCCTTTTGCAGTGAGCTTGTCAGCTTCGCACAAAAATAATTGCTAAATATATATCCGGCTTGGTCGATATATAAGCTAATACCAATCACAGTAAGTAAGTGTTCAAAAATAGCGTAGGTAAAAGGCTTGAGAACAAGGCAGCTTTTTTTTGACAAGTAGTTTCGATAAGTAGTTATTCTACAATCAAAAAATCTAACGCCGTTATCGAGCATTTTAACAAGCTAGGATGATCAGTTATTTACTACGATTGGTATAACACCAACGTGTTGCATGATACTCAGACCTAACTCTCTCCAGAGCTGATTGCGGTAAGTTGGGCTATGCCTGTTGTGCGTTCTCGGTATAACAGTGCTATGGCAATAGTGATGGGCGATTCTTGAGGAGAGTTCGCGATGATTGTGTCACCTGCAACTGCAGTGAGTGTGCCACTAATCGCCCCGTCCGTTAATGTGCAAACAGAGCAAGTTGCGCGTGATAATAGAGTCCGAGAGCCTGTTGCTCCCGCAGTAGCATTGGCGAGAACCAATGCAGAGCGTAAGGTAAAATCAGACGATAAACGAAGGCAGCAGTCGGCTTGGGATCCTTCAGACCATCCAGGTTATGAAATGGAGAACGAGTCAGAGGCCAATTCGGTTAGCCAAGAAGAGCCACAAGACCCTTTTGATCGGCTGTTCAGCTTATTGGCACTGAAAACATACAGTGCTGATCAAGGCAAAGGTTATACCATGCGTTTCCGCCTGCCAAAGCATGTTTTAGATGCGGCGATTCAGGAAGGACAGATGGAGAAACGACGTAAGGTCATAAAGTATCATTATGGTCATGCTGTTGCGCCTCATGCTCCATCAGAGATGCTGGTGGTCTTATAAATCAAAAGTTTACGATTCAACCAAGCTTCGATGTCTTTTTTGAACACATAATAAAAAAACCTGCATACCCTAAGGGATGCAGGTTTTCTGTTTTAAGCACATCAGCTTTTTAGATGAGCTAATGGATTACTTTTTCGCTTTAGCAAAAGCGGCAGCGAATGCTCCACCCATTGCAGCGTTTTGTTGCGGCTCTTCACGACGGCGTTGGCCACCTTGCGAGTTTTGATTCGAGCGGTTTTGTGTACGAGGTGCACTTGAACGTTGAGCACGGTTGTCTTGTCCAGGCTCGTCCTTCATACGCATGCTCAGTGCAATACGTTTACGCTGAACATCCACTTCCATCACCTTCACTTTCACGATGTCGCCCGCTTTAACCACTTCACGTGGGTCAGAGACAAAGCGATCGGTGAGCGCTGAAATATGCACTAAGCCATCTTGGTGAACACCAATATCAACGAAGGCACCAAAGTTAGCCACGTTCGATACCACACCTTCTAAAATCATGCCCGGTTCTAGATCTGAAACACTGTTTACGCCATCGGCGAAGGTTGCAGTCTTAAATTCAGGGCGAGGGTCACGGCCCGGTTTATCGAGCTCTTTGATGATGTCGCTGACCGTTGGTACACCGAAGTTCTCATTGGTGTAATCGATGGCGTGTAAGCCACGTAAGAAGTCTGTGTTACCCACCAGAGATTTGATGTCTTTGTGGTTTTTCTCAGCGATGCTTTTCACTACTGGGTAAGCTTCTGGGTGAACCGATGATGCATCCAGTGGGTTTTTGCCATCCATAATGCGTAGGAAGCCGGCACACTGTTCAAAGGCTTTTGGACCTAAACGAGCCACTTTCTTCAACGTAGTGCGCGCTTCAAAACGACCATTCTCGTCACGGAAATCCACGATGTTCTGAGCAATGGTGCTAGACAGACCAGCAACACGAGTCAGTAGCGCGGCAGATGCGGTATTCACATCAACACCAACTGCGTTTACACAGTCTTCGACAATCGCATCTAGGCGCTTAGCGAGCATGGTTTGGCTCACATCGTGTTGGTATTGGCCCACACCGATCGATTTAGGGTCAATCTTCACTAGCTCTGCCAGTGGATCTTGTAGACGACGAGCAATAGACACCGCACCACGAATTGATACATCCATGTTCGGGAATTCTTTTGCAGCTAACTCAGACGCGGAATAAACCGATGCGCCCGCTTCGCTAACAATGATCTTTTGCGCTTTTAGGTTGCCGCGTTTAATTACGTCAGCCACAAAGCTGTCGGTTTCGCGTGAAGCCGTACCGTTACCAATCGCAATCAAATCAACATTGAATTGACGAACCATCTGCTCAACCACGTGTGCCGATTTGTCGTATTGCTTTTGAGGTGGGTGAGGGTAAATCGTTTCTGTTGCCAGAACCTTACCGGTTGAATCCACGACAGCGATTTTCGAACCGGTACGTAAACCCGGGTCCAAGCCTAAGGTTGCTCGAGGGCCAGCTGGCGCTGCCATGAGTAGGTCTTTTAGGTTGGTTGCGAATACTTCAATCGCTTCGATCTCTGCACGCTCTTTCATTGCGCCCATCAATTCAGTTTCCATGTGCATAGAAACCTTGATGCGCCATGCCCAGCTAATCACTTGCTTACGCCAAGCATCCGCAGGAGCACTGCTCAGAGTAATGCCGTAGTGATCAGAGATAATGTTCTCACAGTAAGAACCACGAGCGCCTTCTTCTTGCTCAGGATCGGCATTCATCGCCAGTGTTAGGAAGCCTTCATTGCGGCCACGCAGCATGGCAAGTGCACGGTGAGACGGCACTTTGCTGAGTGTTTCGTTGTGCTCGAAGTAGTCTTTGAACTTCTCGCCTTCTTGCTCTTTACCTGTCACTACACGAGCGACTAGCTCTGAGTTGCGTGTTAGGTGTTGGCGAATCTTTTCTAGTAGGTTTGCGTCTTCCGCAATGCGTTCCATGATGATCGCACGAGCACCATCGAGAGCAGCTTTGGTATCGGCAATGCCTTTATCGTTGCTGATGAAGTTCGCCGCTTCCGTTTCTGGATCGTGCTGTGGTTCATTCCACAGTGTGTCGGCAAGTGGTTCTAAGCCTGCTTCGATAGCAATTTGACCTTTAGTGCGACGCTTTGGTTTGTATGGCAGGTATAAATCTTCTAAGCGAGTCTTGCTGTCAGCCTGAGTGATATCACGCTCGAGTTCTGGCGTGAGTTTTCCTTGGTCTTGAATCGACTTAAGAATTGTTTGGCGACGATCATCAAGCTCACGAAGGTAAGAAAGGCGACTATCAAGGTTACGTAATTGGGTATCGTTTAAGCCACCCGTGACTTCTTTACGGTAGCGGGCAATAAAGGGAACGGTGTTACCGTCGTCAATTAGGTTGACTGCGGCGATGACTTGCTCTGAACGAACATTCAGTTCTTCAGCGATCAGTCGACAGATAGCTTGGCTCATCCGATGAATCTCTTATTTAATATCATGACAAATACATGGGGGTGAGCGTACGCTTTTTCTAGCTTTGGCTGTGTAATTATCCTGTCAGAAGTCGAATTTCCGTTTCTGATACCCGCTTTGTGCGAGATCTCTTACAAGTGATGTGAGACTAAGTCGCTTTAGACCGATGAAATCGTCTTGATGTTACACTAAGTTGCTGATTTTATTTGATTGTGTGTTTGTGGGCGTATTTCTCACCTGAAATGTTTTTTAAGACTATCTAGGAAACACGGCCATTTGCCGTAATATTTAACTTGTCGACAGGGAGTTGGCAGGAACAGGAAAAAGCCTAATGGACTAGGTGTCTTCAGGATGAAGATTTGATTACTTAGGATGAGTGGTCAGCAAGGAAGTGATAATCTCTGGATGAGATTCGCCAGTCAGGATGACAGGCTAGAATGGACACCGCTAGGATGGCGATGAACAAAAAGGAAATTGGTTAAAGGATTTAGCCACTATCAAGGAAAGATGCAGGGAGCACCTTATCTCGAAGAGATAAACAGTAGCCGGATTGCTGCGATAGAGACTTAACCCCGCTAGGCGAAAGCCTTGCGGGGTTTTCTTTTATCTGGAGTTTGGGTTTGCTGCACACTCAGTTTATCGCTAAGTGTTTATTAAGTTTGGTTATTCGTTGTCTGCGTAGCGAATCGAGTTAATGAACCACTCTTTGTCGCCTTCCGGTGTTTTTACCGTAAACTCGTCATCTACTTCTTTCTTGAGCAGAGCTCTAGCCATTGGTGAGTCGATAGAGATATAGCCTTTAGCATCGCCGTAGATCTCTTCTGGGCCGACAATTCGAAACTTCTTAATTTCCCCATCATCATTCTCAATTTCGACCCAAGCACCGAAAAATACCTTACCTTCTTGTTGTGGCGAGTAATCAACGATCGTGACATCAGGTAGGAACTTTCTTAAAAAACGCACTCGGCGATCGATCTGACGAAGTAGACGCTTATTGAAGGTGTAATCTGCGTTTTCTGAGCGATCTCCAAGGCTTGCCGCCCAAGTGACTATCTTAGTAATTTCAGGGCGTTTCTCGTGCCATAAGTGGTCATGTTCTGCTTTGAGCTTGTTATAACCTTCTCGAGTAATAAGTTTGGTTTTCATAAATCTGACTTAATGAAATGATGATCTAAGATAGAATATATAGAAAGGCAACATACGTTAACAATTATTTAGGCGACTTTTTCTCCAATAATGTTACATTTTTAATGTCTTATACCAATATACAATTTACCAAGAATGCTTAACCTTAGGTTTAAGCTTTAATAGGTGGAACCATTACATGCAAGAAAACTACAAAATTTTAGTGGTCGATGACGATGCTCGTTTACGTGCACTGTTAGAGCGCTATCTGTCAGAGCAGGGCTTTCAAGTGCGTAGCGTGGCAAACAGTGAGCAGATGGACCGCCTGTTAACCCGTGAAAATTTTCACTTGATGGTATTGGATTTAATGTTGCCGGGCGAAGATGGTCTATCGATCTGTCGTCGTCTACGAAACGCAAACAACTCGCTACCAATCCTGATGCTTACTGCAAAGGGTGATGAAGTGGATCGCATTGTGGGCTTGGAAGTGGGTGCTGATGATTACCTGCCAAAACCATTTAACCCACGTGAACTGCTTGCTCGTATTAAAGCTGTACTGCGTCGCCAAGTCATTGAAGCACCGGGTGCACCAAGCACAGAAGAGTCTGTGGTTGAATTTGGTGAATTCCGTTTGAACTTAGGTACTCGCGAAATGTTCCGCGGTGAAGAGCCAATGCCGCTTACTTCGGGTGAATTTGCGGTTCTTAAGTCCTTGGTAACGAATGCTCGTGAGCCAATGTCTCGCGATAAGCTGATGAACATGGCTCGTGGCCGTGAGTATTCAGCAATGGAACGTTCTATCGATGTTCAGATTTCACGTCTGCGTCGTCTAGTTGAAGAAGATCCAAGCAAACCTCGCTACATCCAAACGGTGTGGGGCTTGGGTTATGTATTCGTTCCAGATGGCAAAGCTGTGTAATTCAGCTTAATAAGCTCTACAGTAGCTTTATCGATTCTGTGAATCTTACGGGTCATCTCATTAATATGCGATGGCCCGTTTTCTATTCAGCACAATGGTTTAGAGTTATAGTCATATAACACTTTCTTTATCTTTCTACATCTCGGGTACCCCATGCGTATACGTAGCTCCTTTACTCAGTCGATAGTGCTTTTCTTAACGCTATTGGTCGCTAGCCAAATTTTTTCTTATTACGCGGTGTTTAACTATGCGTTGATGCCAAGTTTGCAGCAGTTTAATAAGATTTTGGCTCACGAGCTAAACCTGGTATTGGACCAAGGCAGTGATATCGAGATCGATGCGCCATTGCGTCAGCGTGTGCTTGAACAGCTCGGGGTAACCGTTCACGCGAAAAACAGCGAAGCCGCGGGTGAGTATTACCATGCGGTCGCAATCGACTTGATGAGTGAGGAGATGACCAAGGAGCTGGGTTCTGAAACTGAAGTGCGGCTGATCTTGGGGAAAGAGAGCTATGTGCTTTGGATGGACATTGCGCAGTTACCCAACTCTTTAATTCGTATTCCGTTATCAGAGCTGCAAGAAGAGGATTTTGCACCACTGTTTCGTAACAGTCTGATCATGGCGCTGTTGATTGTCGCAGGTGGTTGGCTGTTTATCCGATTGCAAAACCGTCCGTTGATAGCGCTAGAGAAAGCGGCGCAAGGTGTCGGGCGAGGTGATATTCCACCGCCATTGCCAGTTCAAGGCGCACAAGAGATTCGCTCGGTAACTCGAGCCTTTAACCAGATGTCGAAAGGCATCCAAGAGCTAGAAGAAGACCGCGCCTTGTTGATGGCGGGTATCAGCCATGATTTACGTACTCCGTTAACGCGTATTCGCTTAGCAACCGAGATGATGTCGCCAGAAGACAGCTATTTGGCGGAAGGCATCATCAGTGATACCGAAGAGTGTAACGAGATCATCAGTCAGTTCATGGATTACCTAAAGCCTGTTGACAGAGACTCATTCCAAGCGGTGTTTGTCGATGATATTGCGCGAGAAGTCTCTAGCTCTGAAGGTGGCTATGAGGTCCAGATTGAAACCGATATTCCAGAAACCATGAAACCTGCGTTGGGCAACCCGATCGCAATGAAGCGTGCTGTGAGCAACTTGGTGGTGAATGCGCTGCGTTACGGTAATGGTTGGGTCAAGGTATCAACTGGTATGACGGCGGATAACAAGCTTGCTTGGGTGACGGTAGAAGATAACGGGCCGGGTATTCCACAAGACCAGATCGGAAAGCTGTTTGAACCTTTCACGCGTGGTGACACGGCTCGTGGTAGCGAAGGAACGGGCTTGGGCTTAGCAATTGTGAAACGTATCGTTAGCCAGCATCAAGGTGCTGTTGTGGTCAATAACCGCAGTGAAGGTGGCTTAAAAGCGCAGATCAGTTTCCCGGTTAAGCCCTAGTTATCATCGGTCCGTTTGATGACGATAAGTTCGGTTCGGGGAACGGTTAAGAGATCCCCGACTCGGTCATTCTTCCCTCTCCGAGGATGACGAATTGCTAACCATGGACTTTGATGATGAAAGTTTACTTTGATCGTCATTCCCTATCGTGAGGAACGAGCGAATAGGGAATCTCGCTCTTGCTTGATGAAAGTAACGCACACTAAAAAGGCTTCCTTGAGGAAGCCTTTTTTACGTTTGAATACGGTCTCAGTGTTAACTATGCCTTAGTGTTAACTACGCCTTAGAGTAAACATCGCGTTCACCCAACCAACGGTTGATGATCGCCTTAGCATTGTCTGGGTAGCTATCGTGAATATGACGCGCAATACGCTGCACTTCAGGTATCAAACGTTGGTCACGAATTAGATCGGCGATCTTGAAATCAGCCAAGCCAGTTTGTTTGGTACCGAGCAATTCACCGGGGCCACGGATTTCTAAGTCGCGCTGTGCAATCACAAAGCCATCGTTACTTTCACGTAGCACACCTAGGCGTTTCTGAGCGGTTTTAGACAGCGGAGAGTGATACAACAATACACAATGACTTGCGACCGAACCTCGGCCGACACGGCCACGCAGTTGGTGCAGTTGCGCTAGGCCAAGACGTTCTGGGTTCTCGATGATCATTAAGCTCGAATTCGGAACATCCACGCCCACTTCAATCACGGTTGTCGCAACCAATAGATGCAGCTTGTTCTCTTTGAACTCTCTCATCACCGCCTGTTTCTCGGCGGGTTTCATTCGGCCGTGCACCAAGCCAATTTTTACATCTGGTAGTTTACGTTGTAGCTCTTCTGCTGTATCAGCTGCAGCTTGAGCTTCCAGTACTTCCGATTCATCAATCAGCGTACATACCCAGTAGGCTTGTTTGCCTTCATTGAGACACGCATTTTTCACACGTTCAACAATGTCATCGCGCTTGGTATCAGGAATTGCCACGGTTTGAATTGGGGTTCGTCCCGGTGGCAGTTCATCAATAATCGAAGTTTCGAGGTCGGCATAGGCCGTCATTGCTAACGTTCGTGGGATTGGGGTAGCGGTCATGACCAACTGATGGGGGTAGTAGCCTTGCTTTGCGCCTTTCTCACGTAGCTCTAATCGCTGGTGGACACCAAATCGGTGTTGCTCATCAATGATCACTAAACCAAGGTTTTTGAACTCGACATGCTCTTGGAACAGGGCATGAGTACCGACCACCATTTGCGCTTCGCCACTGGCAATACGTGTTAGTTCAGTTTCACGAGCTTTGCCTTTGAGCTTACCTGCTAGCCATCCAACTTGAATACCCATTGCCTCAAACCAGTTGGCAAAGTTAATCGCGTGTTGTTCTGCGAGTAGTTCAGTGGGTGCCATAAGTGCTACTTGTTGACCGTGTTCCAATGCGCGAACCGCCGCCAGTGCAGCGACTAAGGTTTTACCAGAGCCCACATCACCTTGCACTAAACGCATCATAGGATGCGGCTTTTCCAAGTCAGCTTCGATCTCTTTGGTCACTCGTGCTTGGGCATTGGTTGGTGAAAACGGCAGCTGAGCCAGTAGCTTATCTTTAAGGGTGTTTACTGGAGGAAAAGGCATTGCCTTGTCTTGCTGCCCTTTGCTACGAACAGACAACATAGACAGGTTTTGAGCCAGTAACTCTTCCATAATTAGGCGCAGTTGCGCAGGGTGCTTGCCTTCATCAAACAGCTCTAGGTCAATGCCCGGGGGCGGCCTGTGAATGGTATGCAGTGCTTGTGCGAGGGTAATTTGGTGGTCGTATAAACCTGATGGGAGAAGCTCGTTAACTGCGGCCTTGTCGATTAGCTCTAAGGCTTGATCGGTAAGATTACGCAGCGTGACTTGTCTTAGCCCTTCGGTGGTTGGGTACACCGGAGTCAGATTGGCTTCAACGTCTGGCTGTTGCCTCGGCGCAAAGAATTTGTAGTCAGGGTGGACGATCTCAAGCCCCATATTACCGCGCTTGATCTCACCATAAGCATGCACTTGTTTGCCTTCGGCAAAGTTATTCTTCATGCCTGCAGTGAAGTTGAAAAAACGCAGTGTAATAGTGCCATTACCATCACTGATCTTTACTGCGAGCATCTTACGTTTACCGAAAATGGTATCGACGTGCATTACCTTGCCTTGCACTGCTGCCCATAAACCAGCATGCAGTTTTACGATTGGATAGATACGCGTTCGATCTTCATAGCGCAAAGGCAGGTGAAATAGCAGGTCTTGTACATTGTTAAGCCCAACCTTCTCTAGTTTCTCTGCGACTTTAGCGCCGACTCCAGATAAAGAGTTGAGAGGGATAGCAGATAAAAGCTGTGACATAACAAGGCTCATAAACGTAAGAGAGATGATCTATTCAAGCATTTTACTGGATTTTTGTACAGGCAGGAATGGGAGGGAGCGCGGTAAATACTAGGATTACGGTTATAAAAATCCCCTTAAGCGATAAAGCATTAAGGGGATTTAAATTCTTGGCAAAACTATTATCAAGTTTAAACGTTAGTTCTTACGACGTCTTACTTTCAGCGCGTGTGGCATCACACGTAGCTTTTTCATAATACTTGCAAGATGAACACGATCTTTGGTGGTCAGCAAGATAGTCACTGTGTACAGGCGTCCATCACGTTCTTCAGTTGAAATACCGTGAATGTTCGAGCCTGTTTTCGAGATAACGTTAGTTAACTCAGCCAGTGCACCTTGGTGGTTCTGCAGATCAACCTGAAGTTCAGCTGTGAACTCTTGGTCGTAATCGTCAGACCATTCCACCGCCATGTACTTGTCTGGTTCTTTTTGGTAACCACGAACGTTTGGACACGTTTCACGGTGAACCACAAGGCCACGACCTGGAGAGACATGGGCAATGATGTGATCATCTGGAATCGGGTGACAACAGTTGGCGAACGTTAGCAGTAGACCTTCAGCACCACGGATTGGAAGTTTCTTCCTAGGCGTGTCGCTGTTGTTTTCTACTTCAGTCAGTTCGTCAGCATCACCAAGCAGACGACGAGCAATTACGATACTCATCAGCTCACCAAGACCAATTGACGCTAGCAAGTCTTCAATACTGTCGAGACGAAGATCAGACAATACATGTTCAACGTTCTCTTGGCCGATATCACCAATCGAGTGTTCGCCAAGTGCGTGGTTCAGTAGACGACGACCTAAGGTAATCGACTCTTCGCGGCGCATAGTCTTCAGAACCTGACGGATCTTAGTACGCGCACGTGATGTCACCACGTAGTTGAGCCATGCTGCATTCGGACGTGCGCCCGGAGCACTGATGATCTCAATAGTTTGACCGTTCTTCAGCGATTTGCTGAGTGGGTAAGGGTTCATGTCTACACGAGCACCTACACACATGTTGCCGACATCGGTATGCACCGCGTAAGCAAAATCGACCGCTGTTGCGCCTGCCGGAAGCTCGACAATGCGACCCTTCGGCGTGAACACGAAGATCTCATCTGGGAACAGATCAGACTTAACGTTTTCAATGAATTCGAATGAGTTACCCGCGCTTTGTTGCAGCTCAAGTAAGCTCTGCATCCAACGTTGTGCTTTAACCTGTGCGGTCGTGCCATTACTGCTGCGTGAGCCGTTGCCTTTGTAAGACCAGTGCGCTGCGACACCTTTGTCTGCCATTTGATCCATATCTTCAGTACGGATCTGAACCTCAACTGGCACCCCGTGAGGGCCGATCATTGACGTGTGCAGAGATTGGTAGCCGTTGGCTTTTGGTACCGCAATGTAATCTTTCATGCGGCCAGGGCGAGGCTTGTACAGGCTGTGAGCCTGACCAAGTACGCGATAACAAGTATCTGGGGTATCAACCACGACGCGGAAAGCGTAGATGTCCATAATGGTGTGGAAGCGCTGCTCTTTAGTTTTCATCTTGTTGTAGATGGAGAACAGGTTTTTTTCACGACCAAGTACGCGAGCAGGCAAACCGACCTCTTCAAGGCGGCCTTCAATTTCGCTATGGATACGTTGGATCATTTCCTTACGGTTACCACGCGCAGCTTTCACTACGTTTTTAAGTACGCGATAACGGTTAGGATAGAGGGCTTCAAAGCCCAGCTCTTCTAGTTCGGTCTTGATGTTATGAATACCAAGACGGTGAGCTAGTGGAGAATAAATCTCTAGGGTTTCACGAGCAATACGACGCTTTTTGTCAGGACGAAGTGCCCCAAGCGTGCGCATGTTGTGAGTACGGTCAGCTAATTTGATCAAGATAACGCGGATGTCTTGCACCATGGCGAGAACCATCTTGCGGAAGTTCTCTGCTTGCGCTTCTTTGCGATCACGAAATTTAAGCTTATCCAGCTTAGATACACCATCAACCAATTCAGCAACGGTATTGCCAAATTTTTCCTCTAGATCTTCTTTAGTGACATCACAGTCTTCGATGACATCATGAAGCAGAGCAGCTTGCAGGGTTTCGATATCCAGACGCATTTCTGCCAGGATTCTTGAAACAGCTACAGGGTGGATAATGTATGGTTCACCGCTTGAGCGGGTTTGCCCTTCATGGGCGTCTCTCGCTACCACATAAGATTGACGCAGAGCCTCAATTTGAGGCTCTGTTAGGTATTCTTGGGCAACGTCTTTGAGGCTATCGAATAGATACAAATTAAAGGCCCGGAAGGTTAATTAGTTCGAATGACGTTCTTAACGAGTGTGAGCGATGCTGCTTACTGCTGCAAGTTCAGCCGCTTCTTGCTCTTGTTGCTCTTGACGTTCACGAGCATCTAGTACGTCTTTAGTGATAAGACCTTCTTCGATTTCGCGAAGAGCGATAACCGTTGGCTTATCGTTTTCTTCAGGCACTAGTGAATCTTTACCGCCAGTTTGCATTTGACGTGCGCGGCGAGCCGCAATAAGAACTAGGTCGAAACGGTTGCCAACTTTTTCAACAGCGTCTTGAACAGTTACGCGTGCCATGAGGACTCCAAATAGTAATTAACTAATAAATTTTTGATGACGAGAAAGTATACAAGTTTAACTAGATACTTTCTAGATCACCGTATACTTATCTCAATAGAAAATCTAGGGGATCTAGATTATTCCGCTAATAAAGCAGTAAGCATGCCGCTGTATTTCGCTGCTTGCTTATCTTCTTTTAAGCGTTCCGCACGAATGATAGCTCTGAAGTCCATTAGGGCTGCATCAAAGTCGTCATTCACGATCACATAATCATATTCTGCATAGTGAGAAATCTCTGATTTTGCTTCGCTCATGCGTTTCGCAATAACTTCGTCGCTGTCTTGACCGCGAACATTCAAACGACGCTCTAGTTCACCATTTGATGGTGGAAGAATGAATACACTCTTCGCTTGAGGCATTTGTTCACGGATCTGACGAGCACCTTGCCAGTCGATATCTAGGAATACATCGATACCGCGGTTTAGGTTTTCTTCAATCCAAACGCGTGAAGTACCGTAGTAGTTGCCGAACACTTCAGCGTACTCTAGGAATTCACCTTTAGTAATAAGGTCTTCAAAATGATGCTTCTCTACGAAGTGGTAGTGAACACCATTTTCTTCACCAGGGCGCATACCGCGAGTGGTGTGTGAAACAGATACCTTCATTGCGTAGGTTGGATTGGTTTCTAGCATTGCTGAGATCAAGCTCGACTTACCTGCGCCACTAGGTGCAGATACGATGTAAAGAGTACCTTTGCCCATCTGTATATTTCCACTGTTGGTTGGATTGAGTGAAGGCAATAAACCTACACTTTAAAAGATAGCACTGACTCTAATTTTTGTTCCGATGGCGCATCTACTAATTGTGCCGTTGGTTACGTCTATAAAGAGATAACGAGTAAAACTAATAGAAGCAACTGGTGAAAATTAGGTCAGAAAAATGGAGGCGAAGAGTAGCATATTTAGATGATTGAGAACAACTGGCTTGATCGTTATTTATCAGCAAATGATCTTCTCAAAGATCTTTGTATAAATGTAATGACTCGTCATCGGTACTTTTTTATGTGATCTGGACAAAATTTGTTGAAGTTTTAATCTCAATCCTTACAATCCGCGCAAACGATTAAATGCTGTATATATCTAGGGTCTGTTGACCTTTCGCGATGGAGTTTTGTTCGAGAAAAAATCGTTTTAGGCGCGGCAAGGAGTTTGTAACCTAGCATTCTAAGTAAAGACTCCTTAACAAAGCATAAAACGATTTTAGCCGAACCCTTCGGGCAGCGTTTGTTGGTGATTTCTACTGCGTTATCGACTTCTTATGTAGGCTAGCTACACATCAAAGTCTCTGCCTTGTAGAAAACCCCAACAACTCGCTGCAAAAATCATCTCGAAGGGCCAACAGACCCTACTAAACTAGATGTTTCTACTACCGAGCCTACCTTGGTGACTACAGTTTTTAGTGTAGAGACCTCTCTATTCTCACAGCATTTGAATCACCAAATTCTTAATTTATTGCAAAGGTTTTGTTGTGAGTACCGATTCCACCCTGAAAGCCCAGAACACCTCTGGCTCGCTTGATTCGATGTTTAAAATCACTGAAAGAAAAACCACGATTGGCACTGAGCTGTACGCGGGTTTCATTACTTTCTTGGCGATGAGTTACATTCTGGCGGTTAACCCAGCAATTTTGGGTGATATTCCAGGCATGGACAAAGGTGCCGTGTTTACTGCAACGGCTCTGTCTGCGGCAATCGCAACCCTAATCATGGGCATTTGGGGCAACTACCCAGTGATGCTTGCGCCGGGCATGAGCATGAACGGCTTCTTCAAAGGCTTACTATTAAGTGGTTCAGTCGCAGTACTTTGGAATGAGGCGCTGTTTGGCATCTTCCTGTCCGGTATCCTGTACCTCGCGTTCTCGTTAACCAATATTCGTAAATCGATGATTGAATCGATTCCTGAAGATTTGAAGTTGGCGATTACCGTGTCTCTCGGACTGTTCATTGCTTTCTTAGGTCTTAAGAATGCGGGCATCATCGTTTCTAACCCATTCGTATTGGTAGGCTTAGGCGACATTTCTGATCCAAAAGTGATCATCGCTTACGTGAGCATCTTCATCGCACTGGGTTGTATGGTTCGTGACATCAAGCTAGCAACGTTCATCTCATTCGTTTCTGCTATCGTGTTGACGATTCTTGCTGACGTCTTCATGGGCACTTCAAACGCACCAATCCCAGAGCAGTTCATTGCTATGCCACCAAGCATGGCTGGCAGCTTCGGCGCTATCTTCGATTTCTCTGCTTTCACGCCAGAGAAAATGTTCGACCTACTGTTCATCGTACTTATCTTCTTGATTGTCGATTTCTTTGATGGCTTGAGCACCATTGTCGGCGTTGGCCGTGATGCGGGTATCATCGATAAAGACGGCAAGGTGCCAAACGCGAAATCGGCTCTAGTAGCAGATGCGGGCGGTACTGTGATTGGTTCAATTCTTGGTACCACATCGATCACTGCTTTCTCTGAGTCTGGCATCGCTTCTTCTCAAGGTGCAAAAACGGGTTTGGCAGCAGTCATGGTGGCTGGTCTGTTCCTAATCTCGCTATTCCTATACCCAATCTTCTCTATCTTCTCGGCTGCAATGGTTGCACCGGCGATGGTAGTAGTCGGCATCTACATGGTAGGTCGTCTTGGTCAGATCAACTGGGAAAAGAAAGAGTCACGCATTGCAGCCTTCTTTACCATCATGTTCACAGTGCTAAGCTTCTCTCCAGCGAACGGTATGGCGATGGGCTTCATCAGCTACGCATTCACAATGGTTGTGGCAGGTAAGCGCAAAGAAGTACACCCGCTTATCTACGGACTGTGTGTGGTGTTCTTAACTTACCTGATTCTGCTTTAAGGCTAATTAGTCACTAAGAAGTCGCTAAGTAAAAGACAAACAGATGGCTCTGCAGTGAATGCGGGGCCATTTTTGTATTTGTTGCTTTTTACCGTTGCTTCTTAATGTTGGTTACCGATGAGTTGATGGCGTTAGCCTAAAGTCGGTGCTTTGACAGTACGCGACTTATATTGATGCATGCTATTGTAGAGACTGGATTAATTATTTTTTGAAGAGTGACTATGCCTTCTCACTTACCTAAATCTTTTAGTAAGCCGTTTTTAAAAGTATTCCACATTATGGAAGCGGTATTGCTGGTGGCGATCACGCTCGCGACCTTGTTTGCGATGGTCGAAGAGTTCATGCATGTCTTCGCTGAACGCCGAGTGCAATTGACCGACATTCTGCTGATGTTTATCTATTTAGAAGTGTTGGCGATGGTCCAGCAGTTTGTGATGAACGGTAAGATCCCAGTGCGATACCCAATCTATATCGCGATGATGGCGATTGCTCGTTACATCACTTTGGGCATGAAAGAACTCGATGCGGTATTGATCGTTTGGTTATCTTTAGCGGCATTTATCTTAGCAGCAGCAACTCTGTTGATTCGAGTCGGTCACCATTACTGGCCATATGTCGATCTCAGAACTAAGCAGCCGGACGAGTAAATTTTTTGAGATCAAAGTCTTACAAATCAAGCCCGGCGACCTAGCTGGGCTTGAATTCAAGCCAACCGAACAAAAAAACATCAATTATTTTCAAATAAAGCTTTACAACCCGACCCAGATCACCAAGAATGGCCTCGCTCTGTTTTCAGAGTTATTAAATGAAACATCAGTTGTAAAGTAAAACCCTTAGTATTGCTTCATTGTTATTCTCAGTGTTTCCCTTGGCTTCATAGATACATTAAATAATTCAAGCTTTCAGCGCATCGCACTTTTGGCGATTAATTTTTTATTTTTATATAAGGGACACATCATGTCTAACAAAACAAACGGCGTAGTAAAATGGTTTAACGAAGAGAAAGGTTTCGGTTTCCTAACTCAAGACAACGGCGGCGCTGACGTATTCGTACACTTCCGTGCAATCGCTTCTGAAGGTTTCAAGACTCTTAAAGAAGGCCAACAAGTGTCTTTCGAAGTAGAGCAAGGCCAAAAAGGTCTTCAAGCTGCAAACGTTGTAGCTCTATAAGATTTTAAGTCGGCGCAAGTTGCAATAGCAACTTGCGCCACTTTCTCTCTCAAATTTGTTTCCCCCCTCAGTTTTACCGCAACACTCTTCTCCATTAGCAATACCCTCTCTAAGTATTCAAAAATCCTGTTTTACGTCCGTTATCTCGTTCTAACTATCGTTGTATCTGTTCTTTGCTCTAACTCAACCTTCTACGTAACAACCAGTCACTTGCTCATCCTGATTACTATTACTGTATCCATAAAAAAAAGCCCCTAAAATTAGGAGCTCATTTTGATCTAATCAACACTGATTAAGCTGATTATTCTTTATCGTGTACAGCTTACAGACTGTTATTCAATGTTTTGGATCTGATTGTTGAGTGATAATTAAAAGTAACATAAAAACAGTAACATAGGTTTGTGTTTTTGAGCTTTTGATTCTTTGTGTCACCTTCTGTGTCACCATTTGTCGTGAGGCTGTAAGCTTAGCCTTCTATAATTGATTCCCTTTAGCCCTCAAAAGAGCGCATAGTTAACTTCATTAAGTTGCATGCTAAAAGGTCCCGTTTCTAGCAGAAAAAGCTCCATGTATTTAGCTGGTCGAACTATTTGATATGAAACTAATTATTATACTTATTTGATCTTCATATCTGTTTTCTTGGTTGGGTAAATATAACATTGTGTTCATATTAATAGTGTTAAGCGACTCACCGTATATAGGGACAATATGAAAATACTTAGTAGTACGATTAGAAATTTTCGTCGTTTAGAGTGTGTTTCGATAGAGTTTGAGATCAATGAGACAGTTCTTGTTGGTCCCAACAATGCAGGGAAAACTTCGGCAGCAAGTGCTTTTCGCTGCTTCACTGGGGGACGAGATTTTTCTATACATGATTTATCCGTCTCTAAGGTGCCCGAGATTGATGCATTTGGTAGTGGTGATGATGAGCAAGAGTTACCGACTATAGAATTAGATTTATGGTTTTCGATTGACCCAGAAAAAATCTCTTTTGGTCGGGCATTTACTTTATTACCAGAGTTTTCGGAAAGCTTAGACAAGGTTGGAATACGACTGAAGTATCAACCTCGTGATCCACTCGCGATGCGAGCAGAATTTTGGGAAGCATACCCAGAGCCAGAAGGTGGAACGAGAGAAGCTTCTCTATCTCAATTCCTAGGTACTGATTCCAAGTTAAGCAGTTACTACGAGTTAGCCTATTATTCATTGGATGGGCGTCAAGATGAAAATATCAAGGAAAGCCGACTCGACAGCAAAGAGGGAAAGGGTCTGCTAAAAAACTTGCTACGTGTGGACTTTCTTGATGCTCAACGTAGCGTAAATGATGAGGAAAGCAGCCAAAGTAGCCGCCTATCTACAGCTTTTTCGGCGTTCTATAAAAATAACTTGGAACAGGCTGAAACTGAGCAAAGTGCTTATCAGGTAGTGGACGAAAACAACAGGAGACTTACTAAGCACTATGAGCAGCACTTTGGTGGCTTAATGCAGGTTATCAAGGGGCTTGGCATACCTTCAGTTAACGATAGAGAGCTGAAGATTATTTCATCTTTAAGTCCTCTAGAGGCTCTTCAGGGTAATACGAATTTAATTTATGTAGACAACGAGCGTAAACATGAGTTACCCGAATCATATAATGGTCTGGGTTTTAAGAATTTGATTTATATGGCAATTCAGATTAGCCATTTCCATATTCAGTGGAAAAACACTGAACAGAATAGACCTATATGTCAGTTGATCTTTATTGAGGAGCCAGAAGTTCATCTGCATGCTCAGGTCCAGCAGGCATTCATAGGTAACATCTGGGAAATGTTATTAAAGGCTTCTGGTGATGGTTTGGTTCCTCAATTGGTTGTATCTACGCATTCTTCTCATATATTAGATCGTGTTGATTTTGAGAAAGTCCGTTATTTTGAGCGTTGTGAACTAGATGGAGAGGATCGCAGTTCCATTGAGACTTTGAACGCATCTAAAGTTCATAGTCTTAGACGTTTTATTCCTGCCCCTGTTGGTGGTGAAGAGGGTTTTGATCCCGTTAAGGCAAAGGCTTTTTTGTTGCGGTATATGCGCCTGACTCATTGCGATCTGTTTTTTGCAGACGCCGCTATTTTAATCGAGGGCTCTGTTGAGAAATTGTTACTACCTCAGATGATTGAAAAGTCAGCACCAGAGCTTAGTAATAAATACCTATCTGTTCTTGAAGTTGGCGGAGCTTATGCGCATCGTTTTGCTGGTCTCCTCCGTTTTCTTAATATTCCATACTTGGTCATTACAGATTTGGATTCTGTCGACCCTAAAGGGAGACATCCTGCTGTTAGAGGTGACATGGAAGGCGCATTGACGTCAAATAGCTCCTTAAAGAGCTTGTTGGGTGTTAGCACTGTAAAGGAGCTATTGGCACTCGAAAGTAGCCAAAAAATATGCAGTGAGAATGATCGCTTCATTGCCTTTCAGATGGGGGTAAATGTGGAAGAAGCTGAAAATAGTTTTGTTATGACACCACGTACTCTCGAAGAAGCATTTGCTTATGACAACTTCTCTTTGTTACGAAATGAACAACTGAGCTTGGGTGTCGAAATTCCTGCGAGTCTATGTGATGCGTACGAGGCAATCTATGAAAGGGTTAAGTCGTCTAGTTTCAAAAAAACTGATTTTGCATTGGAAACTTTATTTTCCGAGAGTGATTGGAAAACGCCTAAGTATATTGAAGAGGGGCTTAATTGGCTTGATATGCGCCTACGACGAAGTGAGCAGACTGCAATGCAGGAGGAAGCATAAATGGCGGAGCGAATTCAAACAGACGCAGATACTAAAGTAGCTACCTGTTTAGCTGAAAAGAGAAGCTTTGCTATGATTGCTGGAGCTGGAGCTGGTAAAACTTCTTCATTGGTTGAGGCTTTAGAACTGATTCGTAGAGAGTACGGTTCAGAGTTGCGAATAAATGGTCAGAGAGTTGCTTGTATCACATTCACGAAACGAGCTGTGCAAGTTATATCTGGTCGACTAGGCGATAGTGATCTCTTTGTTGTATCAACCCTACATAGCTTCTTATGGGGTGAGATTAAAACATTTACTTATGATATTAGGAAGGCTCTAGTTGAGTTACGCATTCCTGAACTAATCTCAAAGGAACGAGAAAAAGACAACGGTGGGAGAAGCCAAAGAGCATTGAAAGCTAGAGAGAAAGTGGCGTACCTTGAAAGTGAACTGGAACTACTGAGTGATACTGTAGAGTTCAAGTACGATGATGCAAGATATAGCGAATACTCAAAAGGTAAACTGAGTCATGATGATGTTATTGAATTGGCTGGTTACCTGCTGAATAGTAAACCTGCTTTTAGGAAAGCTTTTGGATATCGGTATCCATATTTTTTTGTTGATGAAGCACAAGATACGTTTCCAATAGTGGTGGAATCTTTTCAAAGTGTGGCATCTGGTACTGGCTTGCCAGTCCTAGGTTTTTTTGGTGATCCTTGGCAACAAATATACGAAAAAAGAGCCGGGGACTTTAGAGCTCCTGATGGTGGAGTAATTATCAATAAGACAGAGAATTTTCGCTGTTCGACAAGTGTAATATCTTTTTTAAATCGGTTTAGAAATGATCTTGAACAGTACGCAGCAGGTGAGAACAAACACAAACTAGGCAGCGTAAAAATTACGTTAGTTCAAACAGAATCTCCGGAAGAGCCCAGAAACAAATACTCTGAAGCACAAATCGATCGGTCATTGGAGAGGATGGACCAAGCTTTGACTGATTGGGGATGGATAGAGCGAACCGATGTAGTTAAGTTATTTCTGGTAAGACAAATGATCGCCAGAAGGCTTGGGTTCGTTAATCTACATCGTCTCTTTACTGGTCGCTATGCATCAGCTACAGCACAGGAGGGCTATGAATCAGGTAATCACTTTTTACTTAAGCCTATAATTAGTTCTCTTTGGCCGCTACTTGAAGCCAATCGCTCCGGTAATGTTCGTCGGATGGTTGAATTGCTTAGCAGTATTGGACCAGCGTTTAAAATTGATGGTAAAAACCGGAGTCGGCCGCTAAAAGAAATGGTAGAGCATGCGAGGAATGTCGTAAATGCGCTCGATGAGATCTGGACAACTGGTACCTTAAAACAAATATATGAGTACTGCCTTCAAGTTGAACTGATTGACCTGCCAGAGCGCGTTGTGGAACATTTAGCACGACAGCCAAGAACCGAAGAGTTTAGTGAAGCTGAATTTGGACTAGAAAAAGGAGATTGGCTTTGCGATGAGTTCTTCGCGATGAAAACGACAGAATTTGATCAGTATTTTGAATTTATTCGCGAGAATACTAATTACAGTACCCAGCATGGCGTGAAAGGAGAAGAATACCCTGACGTACTTGTTGTTTTGGATGATGTGGAGGCTGCGTGGAATCAATACAATTTCTCTAAATTATTGACCCCTGATACTTCTGGAGAACCTAGTGAAGGACAACAACGGAGGGGAGAAAAACTTGCTTATGTGAGCTTTTCTCGAGCAGAAGATAATTTGCGAATCTTGTTTTTCACAAGTAACCCAAATGAAGCGAAAAATGAGTTGCTACGCAAAGGTTTGTTCTGTGCTGAAGATATCTCAGTTATTTTATTGGCCTGAGAGCAGTCGGGCGTGTGCGTATTCCGCTGATTCCGGGTGGTAGTGTTCAGAAGCTCGTGTCACCTCCTACTGCTAAGCCTCTTCAGGAGGGACACGTCACGTCTCGCTAGCGTCGCTTATTGGGGAAGCCAGTGTGCGCTGAACTCGATTAGCACTAGGCTCAGGAAGAGGCAGCGAATATTAGAAACGACTGGTCTCGTACACGTACAACGTCAGACTACCATCTAGTCTAGCGCAAATTAGATTTGATTTGATAAACAGTAGTTTCTTGCCACTTTTGATTAAAGTGATCAGGTATTTTTTTCTGTATGCCGCAATTTTTTTGTAACTGCTCCAAAGACACAAGCTGATCCAGCAAACCCATCCCATGCAACCCTTTCATAGCACCGACATCAGGGCCGCATAGGAACCAAACATTTTTATCACCGCAGCAGTGGAAGTAGATCAGAAGGTCTCTTTCTCCATGATCGATTGCACTGTCTAATAACTCTGGATAGTTTATGATCCACTCTGCACTTTCATCTTCATTAACGGTATGGATTACAGAAAATGAGCTTCTCAGTTCGCTTTCTGTAATTGTTATACTGCTACCTTGGGCTGGTATCTTAATAGCTTCTCTAACCACTGTCTCAACAGTGTGTAAATTGTAGTAACCAGCAATAGCCTTCCAAGTTTTTAGCTTATCTGCTTTGATAATTACATTGGCATCAATCAAAACGATGTCGCCTTGTTTAGGTCCGTCTAGTAGCATCAATGCCTTCCTTATAGCTCAAGCGGAGATGCCAAGTCATAGCTCTCAAAAATAGCTTCTAAGTCTTCTACGCTCATGTCGAGATTTATTGTCGCCTTACGGGCAGAGACTTTGCCCCGGTAGAGAGCATTGTGAAGGTCATTCACAAACTTATCGCTAAAGATTTTTGGTTTTTCTCTTCTCTGGCTACCCCCATTGAATCGAAGTAAATCTTCATCTAGGGCGGCACGATCCGCTTGAGTTAAAATCTTTAGGGTGTGCAGTCGATGTACCATGGCCGGACTACTGACCTCAAATCTGTTCGCCAGTTCATTGATGAACTTTTCATCTATGTAACTTGTGTGATTCTCTACATGATGCATGACGCTTACTTTTGGCATTAGTAGAGCTTCAGCAAAAGCATCAGCCAGTTTTTCCTCGATTGGTTTCTTTCCAGCTTGTTTAGAGTAGGGCTTCTCATAGTGACTTGGTGGTAGCGCATCCCAAGTAAGGCTATGAAATAACTCATGTGCACAGTTGAAGTTTAATCGCCCAAAAACCTCATTTCGATTGAGTGCAATGTAATTTCCTTTAGTTACATTGATCGCTGCAGCAGACACATCTTGAGGAAGGTCCAAATATAGGGCATGAATACCTAGCTCTGATAGTTTGTTCATCAAGTTCTTTGCAGGATAAGAACCCAGTTTAATGTGAGCTCCTAATTTTTCCGCTGCAGCTCGGGCATGGTCAGGTGTACTTTGTTTGTTCAATGGTAGCTTGAAAAGTAAAGGAGAGGCGCTATCAGTCTCTTGTATGTGCTCATAAAGCCCAACAACTTTAGATACCATTTCTTCAGTTGCTTCTAAAGTACTACCAGTAGCCTCTTGTTGGCGCCAAGAAAACGAAGCTTTTCCCACCAATGAAGTCGGATCAAGGAACTCCTTCATAGATACACACATGTGCTTTAGAGCAGCTTGAAGTTCTTTAGGTTTTAACTCTCGCTCCTGATTTTCTATGGCAGACAAGGTTTGGCGGTCTCTGAAACCCATGGCTGTTGATAGATCTGTTTGCTTAATTCCATTTGCAATTCGGAATTGGATTAGCCGTTCGATTACTGCATTAGTCATGGTGTAGTCTCCTTTAATCGGGAGGTACTATATTCTTGCATTTAATTATATGCAAGATTTATTTGAAGGTAAAACATTTACCAGCCCGAGTTCACAAATGCTTATCTTTTTTAAACAATAATTTATGTTGGAGGTGATAGTTTCGAATGCCTGACTACGTTCCTTTTGAGGCTGTCTATTGTTACGTTACTTTGCATTTCCAATCATGTGTTAAAGCACGCCTTCACATCGCAAGTAGGCTTCAAATTTCTTCAAGAACTGCGGCTCCTCCCAAGGTAAGTGTTGCTTGCTGAACCATTTGTCGAGTCTCGCTTGCTGAGACTTGGTCAGTTGACGGTAAAACATTGGTAGCATCAACATGCCTTCAAATGCATGGAATCGGAGGTGGGCGGAGTCATTATCTTGGTAGTAGCGATCTAATGCAGTTTGAATGATCGCCAGCGCATAGGGTTCGGAAAACTCAGTAATCCGATACTTGGCATATTCCAACGGAACACGATATCGCTCTACTGTTGTATGGACTTCCTGCCAGTTAATCTCTTGTTGCGACATAAGGTGATGGAGCAAGGTATACGCAGAGTGCGCCTCTGTTAGGTATTGGGCGTTGGCCTTGCCATTAAATAGTTCGTCGGGGAATGCTTTAGAGGCGTTGTTTCGTGAAATGGCTTTGCCTGCTTTTGTTGTTGGGCCTGTCGAGCTTCCCCCGTGTAGTCTACAACGACCATTTGTTTTGTTGCCGGGACGCTGGCAAGGCGTTCCTTTGCGGGTCATGGCTCCGCATTTAGGTAGCTCTGCTAGGTTTATGCGTGTCATCAATGGATCCTTTTTCGGTTGAACATGGAGTTTTGGGCTCGGTTCATGGGGTTTGTTTGGCTGCCGCAATGATCCCTTGGTCAATTGCGCACTTTTTTGCGCAGTCGGCTGCAACCATGAGTATTAGTATGAGGCTCGAAGCCAAGCTTTCCTTTGCGCTTAGCCATGTAACTCAAACGCATACGTGCCGCGCGCAGTTCATTGCTGTTCTTCCTAGTGTTGATACGATAGATGCGGTTGCGAATGCGAAAGCTGAAATTATCTGGGTGGCGATTTTCCCAGTAGGTTTGTGTCGCAATATCCACCAGCTTACTGCGTTGGCATTTGTGTCCATTGATCATGATTGCGATATGATAATGCTGTGACTCGGCTTTGTTTTGTTCTCTAACCCAGAAGTAACCCACTTTTCCGCCATAGTGCTTCTGTAGTCTGGCCTTTAGCTTGGAGAGTAATATGGTTAGCTGATTGTTAGATTTCGTATGGATTGCTTGGTGGAGTTGCAGTAAGACCATAGTGACCTTGCTGTAGTAGCTACGCATTGCTTCTAACTGGCCGAAAGCCTTCTCTAGAATCTCATTAAATACGCCATCTGGTTTGCGATAAAAGATAAGTTGATACTTGCCCAGATATTGGTAGTAGGCTAAGTGTTTTTTTGACGGATGTAAGATAATCGGGCACATACAATATATAGTAACCTCTCCGTTAAATAGACCTCAGCCCCTGTAAGCGCTGGAGGGGTGTTAAATTTTGAGCCACCATAAAGTTGACTTTCGTCTGCAAAACAAGTCAAAAGGCGTCATTTAGCTGCAAAAAATAGGGAGCAATGCGCTCCCTTGTCGGTAAATGGGTGCAGCTAGTTAGTTTGGTTATGCTGCCAACTCTTGATAGTTTCGGGAAACCACCCGCCAACGTTCCCGCTTGGGGTACGCATTGGTTTGGGTAGGCGGCCATCATCAATCATGCGTGATATCGTTGATACACTTCGCCCTAGCTTGATTGCCAGCGCCTTTTTGGAGATGATTTGTGTATCGCCGTCCTTGGTCATATCACGGCTATAGTCATATCGTCTGTTAGCCATTGTGAGCCACCTGCTCCTGAGCCTCCAGCCAAGCGGTGATGTCAGATAGCCTCCAAACTACACTTCTGCTTCCATTCAGGCGTATCCGCTTAGGAAATAATCCTCTTTTTTCTAACTTCCATGCTTGTGTCCGGGAGATGGTTGTTAGTTCTTCTCGTTCAGGTTCTTTGATGAATCGATCTCGTTGGGTATGGTTTGTCATCACATGACTCTCTTTGTTTCTGCTTGTTGAGGTCATGATGCACTGGAGGGGTGAGGCTGTCGGAGGAAATAAAGAGGAACGATATTCCCCCCAGTGAAATAGTGAACTTTACTTGGGGTGCTTCCTTTGGAAGTCACGAAGCAAAGTAGTCATGTATTCGCTGTTCAACAACATCTCTTCATAGGTGTCTTGGCGCCACTCTTTGATGTCAGCAGCATCCAAATCTAACGGTGCAATCAGGTTTGCTATTTGTAGATCCGTCAAGTCCCAAAGGTGTCTAGACTTTGGTCGTAAAAATGAAGTGGATCCCTTTCTATCAGCTTTAACTTGGGAAGCAGACATTTCTGGCTGAATACGGTAAATGAGCAGATCTAAGTACTGAATTACATATCGCTGGGAAAATGACTTTAGTGCTGCATTGTATCGGATGGCTTTGGATTTGGTTGGCTCGGGTAAATCAAGAATTTTCCTTATTTTTGGCAGCTGAATAGCCAACTCGTCTAGGATAGCTTTATCTGAACCAGATAGGTCGATGGACACAAGCACCTGTTTATCGCCAACTGCAACAGGACAAAGATACTCATGACGACTAAGTGTTAGCTGTTCCTGCATAACATGAGATTCTATTTCACCGAGTGTTGCTGTATCTGTTAGCTCTATTAGTGGTTCCTGATATTGCTTGGCTAGTTCTCCGCGTATGGAGAGGTTGACTGCTTTTTCTAAGGAAACTAAAGAGCCTTGTAGCTTTTCTGTTTCCCATAAAAGGTCTGTTAATTGTGTTGCGCCTGATTTACATGAGCGTTTCCATACCTGCATTTCGCAGCCATTGGATGGACTTATGTAAAGCTGGTGGAACGTAAGTGTTTGTAAAATATGCAGTCTAATCTCAATCTCTCGAATGAACTTGGAGGCATCTATCTCTGAAATGAAACAATAGTCACGCTCTAAGAACCAGTTTTTTATTTGTTCAAAGGCTTGGGAACAGGGTACGTCAATCAGCTTATCTGCCAGTACTGCGTGCTTAGTGTAATACTTTTTGTTCATATAGGTTTTATGCAATATAGGGGGAAAGTTTGTCTACTAGCTTGTTCAGTGCATCACGACGTTCATCGAGGAAGTCGTGACGATCGTACACGGCTTCAGTGCTGCTGTGTTTGTTTTTCAGTTTGTGGTTTAGGCAACGCTCCGCGATATGCCCCGGAATACCAAGGCTAGATAGCTGGGTACGGAATGTGCGCCGTAAGTCGTGAACGGTGAAGTGCTCCACACCAGCCATACCGAGATAGTTGGGATAAGGTTTTTTGTTACTGTCGACCTTCTTGCCGAATAACTTAGCCAGTGCATGGTTCAATGTGTCATCAGAGATGTACTCTCTGCGCTTACTAGCCCTTCTGGCAGGAAAAACGTAATCCGAACCACATGCTCGAACTTGTAACTCTTCAAGCCAAGTGAGAACTATTTCTGGTAGTGGGATAGTGATAGCAGTACTGGTTTTATTTTCTGCTGGCATATGCCAAAGGCTACCTTCAAGGTCAAAGTCTTTCCATTGGGCAGAGGTTAGCTCAGTTTTGCGTGGGCCAAGGCAAAGTAGCAGGCAGCAGGCGAGGTAGTTCTCCCGTGTAAAAATGTCTTTGTGCTGCCGGAATGTGGCAAAGGTCTTTTGAATGTCTTTTTCCGTCAGGAAGCGATCGCGTGAATCCTGAACGCCACCAGCATCACTTTGTGTAAAGGGTTGAGCAGGGTTAAACATAATCAGGTTCAGCTTCACGGCATGGCGAAACATCTGCTTGGCATACATCAGCGTCTGATTTGTCGTAGAAGGGCGTCCTGACGCACTAACGCTAGCAATAAGGCTGCGTATATCTGTCGGTGTTACGTCAGCAATTGCAAACTGGCCAAGGGTGGGTTTGAGCTCTTTGGTATAGATACGTTTGGGTATCTCTGGATGCTTGAGTCGTTTTTGGATGTCATGCTCGAACCAGTCTTCAAACAGCTCGTTGACTGTTCGGATGGTGATTTGCTGCTTTTTGGCCCTTTCGGTTTTAGGATCTACACCATCCCTCACCTTTGCCAGAATATCTAGGGTGAGACGCTTGGCCTCTGCGATGGAGCATTGAGGGTAGGGGTGAGGGAGAGCAATTTGCGCTCGTTTGCCAAATAGCGAGTATCTCACTACCCATGAAGGCTTTCCCCTTGCAATACGAAAGGTTAAGCCGGTATCGACAGTGACCCGGATGTCTTCCCTAGCCTTAATTAAGGAATCTAATTGTTTGTTATTCATAACTCTACCCCGTAAGTGGTGACACAAATCCATTTTTGATGGTGAATTTTGAACGAGCATCGTACTGTGTCACCATTTGTGTCACCACTTTATCATTAACTGCCGGAAACAAGCTACTACGGATGTAAATAAAAAAGCCCGTAAAAACGGGCTCTTATGTGGTATTGTGAACAGATTGAAATCTACAAAAACATCATTCTATGTTTTGGATCTGCTCACGCATCTGTTCGATAAGAACCTTAAGCTCTACGCCTGATGCTGTGATGTCTGTGCTGATAGACTTAGACGCTAGCGTGTTTGACTCACGGTTGAACTCTTGCATCATGAAGTCTAGCTTACGGCCACAAGCGCCACCTTTCTTCAGTACTGCATTTGCTTCTTTCACGTGAGAATCTAGACGGTCTAGCTCTTCTGCTACGTCTGACTTCTGCGCAAGTAGGATAAGCTCTTGCTCAACACGAGAACCTTCCAGTTCGATTTTCGCATCTTCAAATTTGGTAAGAAGACGCTCACGTTGCCACTCTAGGATCTCAGGCATGCGTGCACGAACTTTCACTACTTCTTCAGTGATTGCATCTAAGCGCTGTACGATTAGCGCCTTCATGTTCTCACCTTCACGAGCACGAGCATCAATGAACTCTGCGATAGCATCGTTGAATGCTTCAAGTAGGTCTTTGTTGATGGCATCCATGTCTTGCTCTGGCGTTTCCATCACACCAGGCCAATTCATGACTTGGAATGGGTTCAAACGGCTCTCTTCACCTGTCATCGTCATTACTTGGTTCGCAGCATTGATTACTTGCTGAGCCAAACCTTCGTTAATGCTTAGTTCGCCCTTTGCAGCAGGGTTTGCTTCAAAGCGTAGGTTACATTCAACCTTACCGCGTGCAAGACGCTTACGGAAACGCTCACGCAAGATTGGCTCTAAACCACGGAACTGTTCAGGCATACGGAAGTAAGTTTCTAGGTAGCGTTGGTTTACACTACGGATTTCCCATACTGCGCTGCCCCAATCGCCTTTTACTTCTTTGCGTGCGTACGCGGTCATACTATAAATCATCGAATTTTCCTGTCTTTTATCATTCTGAAAATAACGCGCACGCATAGTATCACGATATGGTGTGCTCTCGAAGCCTGTCGCTTTTCACTGTAAATAGCCTTTCGTGATAAATAGCTTTGAACGGTAAATAGATTTGCACGATAAACTGCTATATAATCTTGCCCCAATCAAAACTGTCTCACCCCTTTCTTAGGTGATGCACTCTTTCGATAGTAAATCACTTCAGACTGTTAATAAGGTAGATACCAATGCGTCCAAATGACCGCGCTGTAGATCAAATTCGTCCAATTAAAATTACTCGTAACTACACAGCTTATGCTGAAGGTTCTGTATTAGTTGAGTTCGGCAACACTAAAGTTCTATGTAATGCGACGGTAGAAGAAAACGTACCGCGTTGGTTAAAAGGCCAAGGAAAGGGTTGGGTAACGGCTGAATACGGCATGCTGCCACGTGCAACGCACACTCGTAACCGTCGTGAAGCGGCGAGCGGCAAGCAAGGTGGTCGTACGATGGAAATCCAACGTCTGATCGCTCGTAGCCTACGTGCTGTTGTTGACCTGAAAGTAATGGGTGAAATTATGATCACTGTCGATTGTGATGTTATCCAAGCAGACGGCGGTACTCGTACTGCTTCTATCTCAGGTGCAAGCGTTGCAATGGCTGATGCTATCAACAGCCTACTAGCAAGCGGCAAACTGAAAAAGAACCCAATGAAAGGCCACGTAGCGGCAGTTTCAGTGGGCATCGTTGGTGCACAAGCACTGTGTGACCTTGAGTACGTTGAAGACTCAGCAGCCGATACCGACATGAACGTTGTAATGACGGAAGACGGTAAGATGATTGAGATTCAAGGTACCGCAGAAGGCGAACCGTTCAGCCACGAAGAGTTGATGCAGCTTTTAGCCCTGGCGAATAAGGGCATTGCTGATATTGTTGAAGCGCAGAAGTCGGCGTTAGCAGAATAGTTTTTAGATAGCTCCTTTTTTAAGGGGCTATTTTTTTATTTTCGTCATATATAACTCTACACCAGCGTTAGCTGCAATTTTTCACCCTAATCACATAGGTCCCCTATGCTCATAGGGCTGAAAAACCTTGCTGCCTTGTTGTAGAGCTATCTATTTAGAAAATACATCATTGTTAGCTTCCTGAGCGATTGGAAGTTAGGAACTGGAAAGTAAATTAATTTAGAGGATGAGCATGAAAGCATATCAACGTGAATTTATTGAATTTGCACTAGAGAAAGAAGTACTTAAGTTTGGTGAGTTTACTTTAAAGTCTGGCCGTAAGAGCCCTTACTTCTTCAATGCTGGATTGTTTAATACAGGTCGTGACCTAGCGCGTTTAGGTCGCTTCTACGCAGCAGCATTGGCTGATTCTGGCATTGAGTTCGATGTACTATTTGGCCCTGCATACAAGGGTATCCCAATTGCAACGACGACAGCGGTTGCACTGGCAGATCACCACGATGTAGATACGCCTTACTGTTTTAACCGTAAAGAAGCGAAAAACCACGGTGAAGGTGGCAACCTTGTCGGTAGCGCGCTTGAAGGTCGCATCATGTTAGTGGACGACGTGATCACTGCAGGTACTGCGATTCGTGAGTCGATGGAAATCATCCAAGCAAATGGCGCTGATTTAGCGGGTGTGCTTGTTGCTATCGACCGTCAAGAGAAGGGCAAAGGCGAACTGTCTGCGATTCAAGAAGTTGAGCGTGACTTCGGTTGTGCGATTATCTCAATCGTTAGCCTGACTGACTTGGTGACTTTCCTTGAAGAGAAAGGCACCGACGCAGCGCATCTAGAGTCAGTAAAAGCGTACCGTGCTCAATACGGCATCTAATACAATTTGTTATAGCTATAGAATGCACAGGGGGCTGATGAATCATCAGCCCCTTTTCTTTTGGTTCAGTATTCATTATTTATAACGAATGCCGCGCTCCACTTCTGGGTCTTCCATGGTCTTAAAGCGCTTGTGCAGCCACATCCACTGTTCTGGTGCTCTTAAGATAATCTTCTCAAGGTAGCGGTTCATGTAGGCGGCAGCCGCTTTCTCATCTTTCTGTGGATAGTCATCTTCGATCGATTCATCGGCCATGATCTCATACTTGCCATCGGCATTTCTAAAACCAGAACCCGGAACAAGTGCGCATCGGCTCGTATAAGCCAGAATACTAGTGCCTGTTGTAGTACATGCATCTTCTACAGCGAAGAAAGGCACAAACACAGACTTGTTACGACCGTAATCATGATCCGGTAGGTAGAAAAGGATCTCACCCTGACGCAGGATTCGAATCATACGCTTCACGTCTTTACGGTGAATCAGGCGGTTGCCGTTTTGAGTACGACCACGGTATTGAATGAATTCATAAGCCGGATTGTTGTGCGGGCGATAAACACCTAAACCTGAAATACCGAGAACAGCCATTGCTCGCGCAGTGATCTCTAGGTTTAAGGCATGCACACAGCATAGAAGAACACCTTTACCGTTAGCTTTGTGCGTACGCAGTGTTTGGGTGTCTTTATCTACTAGGATGCGCTTGAAGCGCCACGTAGGCCAAAACCAAGTAATCCCGGTTTCGATAAGAGCCATACCTGTATTCTTGAAGTTCTCACTGACCATTGCCGCGACTTCATCTGCGGGCTTGTCTGGGAAGGCGAGCTCCAAGTTACGTGTTGCTACCGCGACACGCTTTTTACCATAGCGAGCACCCAAAGAGCCTAACGATCGGCCTAACAGCAGTAAGAGGCGATAAGGGAGAACGTTAACGATAAGCGCCAATAACCCAAAACCGAACCATACTCCCCAGTATTTAGGGTGGAGTAACGCCAGAGTAAAAGGTGGCTTAGTAATAACGTGTTGTGCAGTGCTGTTTGTCGGAGAAGTTTTCGTCGTCATAACCATCACTTAAGATTTGATTGCTACTTAATTTGATTGCTACTTAATCTGAGCGCTTAGCAGTGCCCAATAAGCATCAAAGTTTTCTGTTGGTTGATATTTGAAGTCTGAGCGAACAAATCGATTCAAGCTGCCTTCAACTTGACCGAGCAGTTGAGCGGCTAAGATTTTCTCATCAACCGGGAATGATTTCCCTTCACGAAGCTTTCTTTCACGCAGGATCTGGCGAAGTTGCGTCTCAATGCGTTCGAAAAGTTGGTTGATGCGATCACGCAGGCGTTCATTTTCAAACATTAGAGCATGACCAGATAAAATTCGAGTCAGGCCTGGGTTACGTTCTGAGAAAACTAAGATAAGTTGTAGCACTAGGCGTATGCGCTCTAGCGTGTCTTTCTCTTCATCCAGAATGCGGTTGATTCGAGACATCAACGCTTCTTCAATGAACTCGATCAGGCCTTCAAACATGCGGGCTTTGCTTGGGAAGTGGCGGTATAACGCAGCTTCAGAAACACCCACTTGCTTGGCCAACTTTACCGTTGTGATACGAGAAGCACCTTCGGTCGATTCCAACATTTGTGCGAGAGCTTGTAGGATTTCTTCACGACGGTTTGATTTTCGAGTACCAGCCATCTATTTACTTCCTTTCCTAAAGATGAGGATTGAGTGAAGAAGGATTATAAACACCATTCAATTCTGTTTCCTAGTTTTGTAAGCCCTAGGTCAACAGAATCGAGAGGTGTCAGCAGATTATCAGAGCAAATTTGTGCGTTTATACATTAATAAGCTGTTGGATCTGATCGAGGATCTGGAAACCAAGTGTGTCTTTGCTTTCCAGTGGCAGAGATTTATCGCCGCCTTTCCAATAAAGGTGCAGCTCATTGCTACTGCTATTGAAGCCTTGGCCTTCAACTGAGACGTCGTTGGCGCAGATCATATCGAGGTTCTTTCTTTCCAGTTTACCGCGTGCGTACTTCTCAACATCTTGAGTTTCTGCTGCGAAGCCGACAGTAAATGGGCGACCTTCGGTCATTGAAGCGACAGAAGCGACAATATCTGGGTTTTTAACCATTTGAATGGTCATGTCGTCTTTACCGTCGACCTTTTTAAGCTTTTGGTCTGCAATGGTCTCAGGGCGGTAATCGGCAACTGCGGCGCAGCTGATGAAAATATCGTGTTGAGAAGCGTTAGCAGTAACGGCATCAAACATCTGTTGTGCGCTGTCGACATCAATACGATTAACTTTATTTGGCGTTGCTAATGAAACAGGGCCGCTGATTAGAGTCACTGTTGCGCCTTGTTTCGCGGCTGCTTCAGCCAGTGCATAGCCCATCTTGCCCGAGCTGTGGTTGGTAATGTAACGCACCGGGTCAATCGCTTCACGAGTCGGGCCTGCAGTAATAAGCACAGAACGGCCAGCAAGTGGCTTAGGTTGGAAGAAGTCTTCACAGCGATGCACGAGCTGCATTGGCTCTAACATACGACCCATACCGACATCACCACACGCTTGCTCGCCAGCCGCTGGCCCCCAAACTTCACAACCACGACGTTTTAGTGTCGCAATGTTCTCTTGAGTCGCAGGGTGGCTGTACATTTGTTGGTTCATTGCCGGAGATACCGCAACTGGCGCATCGGTTGCTAAAACCAAAGTGGTCAGTAGGTCGTTACCCATGCCCGCTGTCATACGAGCAATCAGGTCTGCGGTTGCTGGCGCTAGTAATACCAAGTCAGCCCACTTTGCGAGCTCGATGTGCCCCATGGAAGCCTCAGCAGCAGGATCAAGCAAACTATCAGACACCGGCCTTCCAGAGACGGCTTGCATGGTGAGAGGAGTGATGAACTCCTTGGCTGCATTTGTCATCACGACTTGTACTTGCGCCCCACGCTCAATTAAGCGTCGAGTCAGTTCGGCACATTTATACGCAGCGATACCACCACTAATGCCAAGTAGGATTTTTTTCCCAGCTAGGCCTTGTAGGTCAGCGTTATCCAGTTGATTAACCAATGTTTGCATGATTCTGTTCCTTAATTTCTCTGCGACTTACGATATCAGAACAAAGGATAAGTGCCTAGAAGCAGAACTCGAACAGAGTTGACGCTCATCAAGTTGGTGTTATCAAACTTATCAATTACACGATTTTGTTAGTGTCTCGTTTCCTTTGATCTCTACCGAAGGATCTCCGATTACGATCTCATTAAGGTGATGGGTTGTGTTCATGACCAATGATTGTCTTTATATGCCAATAGATAAAATACCTGCCGAATCGATGCCGAGAGAAAAGTTGTTAAATAGAGGGCCTGATTCTTTGAGTGATGCTGAACTGCTCGCGATATTTCTGCGAACAGGGACACAAGGAATGAACGTGTTGGAACTTGCTGACAAGTTGATCAAAGACTTTGGCTCGCTCCGTCATCTTTTTTCAGCAACGCAGGAAGAATTTTGTGCCCATAAAGGGATGGGGCAGGCCAAGTATGTTCAATTACAGGCTGTGTTAGAGATGACACAGCGCTATCTAGCAGAGACGTTATCTCGCGGAGATGCACTCACTAGCCCTAGCCATACTAAGCTTTATCTTTCGAGCATGTTGCGTGATCGCCAGCGAGAAGCCTTCTATATATTGTTCCTCGATAACCAAAATAGGGTAATAAAGGACGAGGTGATGTTTGAAGGAACCATCGATGCCGCATCGGTTTACCCGCGGGAAGTGGTTAAACGGGCACTTCATCATAATGCGGCGGCATTAATCTTAGCTCATAACCATCCTTCAGGTGTTGCTGAGCCCAGCCAAGCGGATAGGCGGATTACACGCCGATTAACCGACGCATTAGCGCTGGTGGACATCCGAGTTCTCGACCATTTTGTCGTTGGAGATGGTGAAGTTGTCTCTTTTGCAGAGCGTGGATGGATTTGAATCACATTTTAGGTTGTTAGTTGCGTTAAATCTGCTATTATTCCGCCCACATTTTTAGACCTAAAATCAGCTCTGATTACTCAAGCAAGCTGCGCTGCACAAAAAAAGATCACGAAATCCGTAAAAAGGATCTGTTCGGGTCTTGAGCAATGCGTGTCAAGTTAGTATAATGCGCGACCTTTGATAGCCTTGTATGGATTTTCCATAACGGTTTTTACCTTCTATTTTAATTGATAGAGAGGTTCGGCCACCAAGGTTGATATCGAGCTGAAACGATTGGAGAAGACATTCATGTCCCGAGTATGCCAAGTAACTGGTAAGCGTCCAGTAACGGGTAACAACCGTTCACACGCACGCAATGCTACTAAGCGCCGTTTTCTGCCGAACCTACAAACTCATCGTTTCTGGGTAGAGAGCGAAAAACGTTTTGTTAAACTACGTCTAACTGCTAAAGGCATGCGTATCATTGATAAGAAAGGCATCGATGCTGTTCTTGTTGATATCCGTGCACGTGGCGAAAACGTTTAAGAGGAATTAAGCAATGGCTAAAGGCATTCGTGAGAAAATTCGTCTAGTATCTTCTGCAGGTACTGGTCACTTCTACACAACTGATAAGAACAAGCGTAACATGCCAGGCAAATTTGAGATCAAAAAGTTTGATCCAGTAGTTCGCCAACACGTTATGTACAAAGAAGCTAAAATCAAGTAATTGATGCTTTTTTTGCTCTTCTTCAGTAGAAGAAAGAATTGAAAAACCCAGTTTAATCGCTGGGTTTTTTTATATCTAAAATTTGAGCAACTCAATTGCTCTTGCTGACATAGCACCTGATAGATAGAAAACCGCGCAACATAGAAAGTATTGCCACTTTCACGATATACTGAATGTTCAATAGGTTAGATGAGCAGAATCAGATGAGATATCGTGGACGCCGGTGGAACAACATACTCATGTTCAGTGTGATCGCTTTTATTGGCGTGTTAAACCTTCCAACATTGATCAAAGCGTACCTTATCGAGCCTGAACCGCAGGTTGATAGCCCTTATCCTTATCTCCTGAACCCAACAGCAAAGCTTCAAGCGTTACACTTTGCTAAGTGGTCTGTCATTCAACAAGATAATCAATGGGTTTACCAGTTCGAAGATACTGACTTTCCTCAAGCCACCAATGCACAAGAGCTGTCACAACGTTGGAAAGAGCTTGTGGGCACGGAAGTCGACTCACAGACCTACACAGACCTTACGCCTCGGTTAAATACACCACACACCATCGAAGTATGGTATCAAGACCAAGAAGAGCCCCAGCGTATTACCTATTATCAATTGCCTAAGTTCTGGTTGTTAAAAAACTGGAATGATCAGTGGTTGGCGGTGTCTATTGAAGAGAGCTACCTGTTTCCAAGCTTTAACGCTAACCACTCCTCTAAATCGGACGACTAACTATGCCTGAATTACCCGAAGTTGAAGTAAGCCGTATGGGGATCTCGCCTCATTTAGTCGGTGAGACCATTAAAACCCTTACTTTTCGCACGCCTAAGCTGCGCTGGGATATTCCTCAAGAACTTAAGAAATTAGAAGGGCAGTTGATTCGATCAATCTCGCGTCGCGCAAAGTACCTATTGATTGAAACCGATATGGGCACAGCCATTGTTCACCTTGGTATGTCTGGTTCATTACGTGTTTTAGATGCCGATTTCCCTCCCGCAAAACACGATCACGTGGATCTTAAGCTCACCAATGGCAAGGTATTGCGTTACAACGATCCGCGCCGCTTTGGTGCGTGGTTATGGTCGGCGCCTGATGAAATACATACAGTATTACTGGGTTCTGGTCCTGAGCCACTAACTGACGACTTCAACGCAGATTACATTGCTGAGAAAGCAGAAAAGCGTAAAGTTGCCGTCAAACAGTTCATTATGGACAACAAAGTAGTGGTCGGTGTCGGGAATATCTACGCTAACGAAGCCTTGTTCTCTGCAAAAATCCACCCGTTACGATCGGCAAACAAAGTGACCAAAGCCGAATGGATCTTGTTAACCGATGAGATTAAACAAGTACTCGCAACGGCTATCAAGCAAGGTGGTACTACGCTGAAAGATTTTTCTCAGGCTGATGGTAAACCAGGCTACTTCGCACAAGAGCTGCAAGTGTATGGTAAAGCGGGCGAAAAGTGCCCTACTTGTGAAGCTCTTATTCAAGAGTTGAAAATAGGGCAGAGGAACACGTTTTTTTGTGAAGAGTGCCAAAAGTAAACAAAACTGAATAAAAATCTTGATTGCTGTGCACAAAAGCGGCTCAATGATATACTTTTTGCAGTATTTAACCGCTTCAGACATATTTGCTATGATAAATCGCCAGACAAACTATTATCACCTTCTTAAACTAATTGCCTCACTAGTTGTGATGGCAACATGCTTGCTTTCTATTTCACGTGGCATGTTTTTACACTTGATTGCAGATGATGTATTGCTCAAGCAACACAGTGACGATATTTTCCAAGCGTTCTTTGTTGGAGCAAGATATGATTTAAAAGTGACAGCAATAGGTTTTGCTCCCATCTTTTTAACTGGTTTGATTACCGCGCAATTTCAAAACGTTTTTGGTGTTTGGAGAAAGTGGGCACCATATTACTCATTAGTTATTTTCTTTTTAATAACCGCATTCTCGATCGGCAATTACTACTATTATGTGACGTACGGAAATTACATAGACCTTTTTGCATTCGGGATTTTCGATGATGATACCTCAGCTATTTTGGGAGATGCTTGGAGGAGTTATCCTATTGTCTGGTCTTTCTTAGGCTCTATAGCAATTGCTTGTTTTTTTATGTGGGTTCATAGAAAGCTTGACCATAAGCTAATTAGTGGTTCTTCTTCAAGAAAACCTAAAGTCTGGCAAACGACAGTAGTTGTTATCTCGGTTGTTGCTGTCTACTTTGTGGCAGCTAGAGGTTCGATTGGCTCATTACCTCTCAAACGGTACCATGCAAATGTTTCCCAATATAAAGCCCTTAATATTGTGACGCCCAATGCATTTATGGCTATTGATTGGGCTCGATCAGATTACAAGGGCCAATCAAAAATTGAGCCTGTTGATAAGAGCGAGCTAGAACAACAGATGCTACAAGTGCTTGGCCAAACAACACCACATTACCCGCTGCCTATCAATCACTATTTAGAGAAAAACCAACCACATGTTGTAATGGCATTGATGGAAAGTATGGGCACCAATGTTCTGTTAGAAGATGACCAAGGCAGAAACGATATGCTAGGAGCGCTTCGTCCTCATTTTGAAAATGATTTTGTATTTGAAAGGTTTGTATCTGGTGGTAGTGGCACACTTGAAAGCATCATGATGATGTTGTTTTATAGCCCGATCCCAACAATTGCTCATAACAATTATCAAAAAGTGGCTTTAGAAAGCTCTGCCGTTTTGCCATATAAAGAAGCTGGCTATGAAGTGATTTTTTTGACTGGGGGAAATGGGATGTGGCGAAACCTGTCGAATTACCTTCCGGTGCAGGGGTTCGATAAGGTGCTAGATGAAAATGATATCAAAAAGGCCATTCCAGATGCTGCTAGTCAAGCATCAACATGGGGAGTTCCTGATGAGTATACTTTTCAATATGCAGAAGAGTTGCTAAAGAATGCCACTCAGCCAACCATGCTGTATATCTTAACTGTGACAAATCACCCTCCGTATAAAGCGCCTTCTGGCTACAAGGCTAGCTCAATAACGGTTAGCGATAGGTTAGATGAGCTTATGGGGCCTTTAGCAAAAGATGCTGACGCCATGTTGAAGACTTACCAATATGCTAACGATTCGCTAGGTCGATTTATTAGCAGTATTAAGCACTCTTCATTAGGCCAAAAAACTTTGATAGCAGCAACTGGTGATCACCGCGCTCGTTCGATTGCGACAACACGGAAGGATGAAATTGCTGTATCGGAAGGCGTTCCCTTTTATATGTATGTCCCACCGAAAATTTTAGACCAAGTTGAATATAACTACGATCCCCAAAGAGTAGGTTCGCACAAAGATGTGTTTCCAACACTATACCATTACAGCTTGTCCGGTAGAGAGTATGTGTCTTTGGCTGGTAATAATATGCTGAACAGCTTAGATATAAATGAATTTGGTTACAATCAATCTCGAACTATTACTCCAAATGGTGTGTTTTTTAATGATGACCCCACTCTAGTGTACCCTTGGCGAGATGGAGCCCAGAATGAACTAAGTGGAAAAGAAAATACGGACTCTAATATTATTGGATATAAAGTTCTTTTAGATATGTATTTGAGAAGCTTAGTTGTTAAGTGATTAAGCGAGAAATAAAAATAGAGGGTTCACTTTATGCTACAAGAAAAACATTTGATTGTTGGATACAGCAGTCATATCTTTGTAAATTTGTATATAGACATGTTGATTAATAAGTGTGCCATTCATAAAAAGAATTTATATTTTTTGACATTGGACAATAATGTTATAAAAAATTCAATCATTGAAAGCAAATATTATAAAGAATTCTCTCTAGAAGAGATATCCTCGGCTAAAAGCATTACATTCATATCATTGAATAAAAATAATAGTTTTTTATTCAATGATATTTGTTCTTTCAATGAGACTTCTATCGAAAAAATATACGTACATTTAACCGAAGATGAATTAACTCGTTGGGTTAAAACTAAGAGTAAAAATGGTTTTTTGAAAGTAACGCCTCGTAATTATATGTCTGATGATTGTATAACAGTCTTGAAAAAAATAAGAAATTTCATAGCAGCAGAAAAAGCATTTAATCAAGATTTACAATACGTTTTAGAAAGGAGTGATTTTAACATTACGGATGCGCGAGATGCATTCTCTGTTATGCCGACTAAAGAATTAGAAAAATTTCAAGAGTTGTATAAATTAAAATCACAGGCGATAAATCCCGAGGAAAAAATATTAATAGGAGCTAAACGTGGGGTGTTTACACTTTCTGAAACTATTAGTATTTTAAATGATCTTGATAAAAAAGGTGCTTTGCTAGATTACAAGTACATGATATTTACTTACAATAAAAGGCGGAAATATAGAATTCTTCTGGATGTTTACTGTGCCTACTTAAGATTTTTCAAAAGGAAAAATATTGATATTAGTTTCCCAACAGTAACGAATGGTGTTACGTACAACGCCCTAGTTATGTCTTGCAACCATATAATATTGCAAGACAGAGGTAGTATGACAACAATAAAGGAGTATATAAGAATGGAGCGGGGTATAGTGCATGTGCGAGATAAATCACGAAATTATAGAGAGCTTACTGAAACTATTGGTGTACAAGTTGAAAGTTATCAAAACTTTTCAGAATTGGCTTCAAATATTGTAAATAGTAAGATAAATATCAAGGAAAACAGTCTACTTGTAGTCAATTTCTTTAATAAGAGTTTTGAACGTTTAAGAAAGGTTTACTCTTGATAAGTCTATTTTTAAGTTAAGATTTTTGTTATGAATATTGCGGAATTAAAATTATCTGATGCTCTAGAAATTGCACGAGGTTCTGAACGCGTGGTTTATGTTCATCCAGAAAACCCAAGTTTGTGCATAAAAATTCGATACCAAACTAAACGGTCAAGAAACGAAAGTGAACGTGAGTTCTCTTATATGCAATCACTAAAGAAAAGAATGGATATTTCAGATTTACCCTTTGCTTTACCTATAGAATGGGTGGACACTAACTTAGGCTGTGGCTTGGTGTGTCCATTAATAAAAGGCGAAGATGGAAAGATAGCTAAGAACTTAGCGAAAGATCGAACTCATCCTAAGCTTGAGTTACTAGTCGATGAATTCTGCCGAAAGCTTATATCAAAAAAAATATCTGTCATAGATCTTGTATCAGGTAATTTAGTTATTGCCTATTACCAAGGAAGAGAGCAGGTTGTGATGATTGACGGTTTTGGTTTTACTAATGACTTTCTTAAACTCCTCTACCACATATCACCTGCCATCACTCAAAGGCAAACTCAGCGCAGAGTTGCTTTGCTTAAAAAGAGATTTGGTTTCAATTAGTTTTAGTAAAGGGCGTAATTATGCAAAAAATTCTTGTAGTACGTAATGACAAAATTGGTGATTTCATGCTCGCATGGCCAAGCTTTGCAATGTTAAAGGTGTCCTTACCTAATACTCATATTACTGCATTGGTTCCTAAATATACTGTCGCGCTTGCGGAACTTTGCCCATGGATAGACTCAGTATTGCTCGATCCAACAGAGAACTCGAGTAAAGAAGAACAAAAAAAACTGTTAGAAAAAATAAAGACTGAAAAGTTTGATGTTTCAATTAACTTCTTTTCAACAGCATATAACGCCAAGTTAGTGTGGAAAGCTAAAATACCTTATCGTTTGGCACCTGCAACCAAGTTTACCCAAATCCTATACAACAAACGAATTGTTCAGCGTCGTTCTAAATCATTAAAATCAGAATATGAGTACAACTTAGACTTAGTTCGTTCTTTTCTAGATGATATTAATAAACCGATCGTAGAACCTAGTACCCCGTATTTAACTTTTTCTGAGAGTGAACTAATTACTCAAAAGAACAAGCTTGCTGAAATACTAGAGCTTGATAAAAATAGGTCATGGTTGTTTGTACATGCTGGAACTGGTGGATCAGCTAACAATTTATCACTTAACCAATACAGGGATCTTATTGCTGGCTTGGCGGCAAAGTTCGAAATAGTACTTACAGCTGGCCCTGGAGAAGAAGGTAAGGCACAAGAACTGAAAAATTTGTTAGCTAAAATAGACGTTGAAGCTCGTGTTTATGACAAAAATGACGGTTTGGTAGACTTTTCTCGCTCGCTAGCATGTGCTGATTTATTTACTGCAGGGTCAACAGGCCCATTACACATTGCTGCTGCTCTTGACGTACCTACAATTGGGTTCTTTCCGAGTAAAAGGTCAGCAACACCTTTACGTTGGCGTCCATTAAACTCAGTTGACACGCATATCGCCTTTTGTCCTCAAAATGCAAGCAGTAGAGGTGAACAAGATGATTTGACTCGCATAGATATTTCATACGTGCTTGAAACAATAGAGCCATGGATAAGCAATCTAAAGTCCTCAGTTAAAGGAATGTAACTAGATTTTATCTTGATCAGACTGAGATCGTGTATGGGTTCTCTCCCATAAATCGGCATATTTTACAAAGGTGGAATGTGCCGATAATAAAGAAATGAGTAAGCCTTGCTTACCATCTAAAAAGCCAGCTCTAAGGAAATACATCTTTATAAAACATCCAACAGAGTGAAAGAGACCTTGAGTTAAACTTGCTGTCTTACCTTGTTTTTCTCGTTGATCTGCCCAAGCTTTCGCATAGCCAGCTGATTTTAAAAGGTAATGATTCATATCATTATAGGTATAATGCACAAGGTCTCCTTGTAATATCTTCACTTGCACATCTTTTGTAACGTAAACCTTTTCGTGTACTAGAGCGTCATTATAGCCTGTTAAACGGGTGCGATATAAGCGCAAAACTTTATCTGGATACCAACCACAATGGCGTATGTATCGACCAAAACCCCAGCTTAATCGAGTCAATCCATATACAGTGTTTGAATTGTCAGAATTGACCGCCTCTAAAATACTCAGTTTTAGTTCAGGGGTAACTCGCTCATCTGCATCAAGCCAAAGGACGTAATCCGATTCGACATGCTGTTGTGCAAGTTGCCTTTGCATCCCAAATCCAGGCCAATCAAAATTAACAAAAAACTTGTCCGTAAAACTCCTAGCTATTTGCTCAGTACCGTCGGTGCTCCCTGAGTCTAGAATCACTATTTCGTCAACCCAATCACTGACTGTATCTAGGCATGCTTTTAGGTGTTGTGCTTCATTTTTTACGATAAGAGCTACCGCAATTGTTGGTTTACTTGCCATTTGAGTTCCTGAGCTAATCTTATCGCAATAGGTTTAATTCTTGGGTGACTTTATCAAACATTTTAATGACCGAATCAGAAGAGATTCTATTCATCGCATTTTTATCTTTTGCACGTGCTCGCCAGCTTAATTGGGTCAAATCTTTGCCTGTCTCCTCTAAAATGGCTTCCTCATAGGCTGAAACTACATAGTCTAGGTAACGGAATGGCCCGGTTCGATTGGGGTTGTGATGAGCATACAAACCGATAACCGGCGTTGCCATTGTATTTGCCATGTGAGTAGGACCTGTGTCAGGAGCGATGATTAAATCAGCCTTATCAATGAGAGCAAGCATCTCTTTTAATGAGCTTTTTCCAACAAGGTCAGTAACACTCTCGTTTAGACCACCTTGCACCTCTTGTGCTAGTTCAAGTTCTACTTTAGCGGGACTGCCTGCGAGAAGAACGTTCCAACCATGACCTAAAGCGTGATTAATTACATCTTGATAGCCACTGGCATTCCAGTTTTTATATGACTTGCTAGCAGCAGGTACTACGACCAAATTCGGCTTTTCATTAGAAATGTGCTTTGATGCCCACTCTAGGTCTGTTGAGGAGTAGTGAAGGCCCCATACCGGTTGCATGTTCGTTATACCTAAAGTTTTGCCAAAGGCTAGTAAGCCATCGAGCACGTGCATAGTATTTGGTGATGGCACTTTGATGTTAGTAAACAAGGTTTGAAAGTCTTGGCTCCTACTGCTATCAAACCCAAGTTTATAACGGGATTTGATGCCTAAGGTTGCTAAACTAGCGCGCAAAGCATATTGCATATGCAGTAAGGCGTCGAAGTGATAATTCCTGAGAGCTTTCCAAAGGTTTATATACGCTTTCCAGCCTCCACTCTTATCAAACGTAACAACTTTTATGCCTTCTAGCTCGGAGATTAACTTGCTCTCTAGATGACCTGTTACCCAGACGATTTCAGTCGATGGCCATTGTCTTTGAATTGCCTTGACGGCAGCGACCGTATTGCAAACATCACCGATAGCGGAAAGTCTTAAAATACAGAGCGAATTAGGTGGTTGGCGAAACAAAGTCATGTATTAGTTTTCAGTTAGCGAGGAAGTATGAATTATGCAGAGTTATAGTAAAAATGTAAAATTCAATAGCAACATGACCCAGTCTTTTATTGGGTTAAAAGTAGGTTTTGCTCTCAGATATACAAACACATAGGACAAACAATGTGGTTTCGTTATAATGATCTGTACTAGATTCTGCACTGCCTCCGCCTCAGATAGTTTGCGACTAGAACTGAGAATTAACACGATACTTTTTTCTTGCAGTATGGTGTTACTTGCGTTTACTAGAATTAGGAAAGGCGTCTAGTCTCGATTGTTTCACCAAGAGCTAAAGTGCTTGACAGACAGTGGATAGCAAAAGTCCACCTCATTTGAATTTCAAAAATAAAGAAAACAGAGAAACTCATCCAATGAATTCTATTTTACCCCTCATCGGTCGTACCGATGCTTTGTTTACTCAAGACATCGGTCAGCATGAAGCTGAGCTATCTCGTATTGTTTCTGAATCCCGCTTCCTTGTACTTGGTGGCGCAGGCTCCATTGGCCAAGCGGTTACTAAAGAGATCTTTAAACGCAACCCTAATAAATTGCATGTTGTTGATATCAGTGAAAATAACATGGTGGAGGTGGTTCGAGATATTCGTAGCTCTTTTGGTTACATCGATGGTGACTTTCAAACTTTTGCTCTTGATATCGGTTCGATTGAGTATGATGCGTTCATTAAGGCAGATGGCCAATACGATTACGTATTGAACTTATCGGCACTTAAGCATGTCCGTAGTGAAAAAGATCCGTACACGCTAATGCGAATGATCGATGTGAATGTGTTTAATACTGATAAAACTATTCAACAATCGATTGATGCTGGGGCGAAGAAATATTTCTGTGTCTCGACAGATAAAGCGGCAAATCCAGTCAATATGATGGGAGCATCAAAGCGTATTATGGAGATGTTCCTAATGCGTAAAAGTGAAGAGATGGCTATCTCGACAGCACGTTTTGCTAACGTGGCATTCTCTGATGGTTCCCTATTACACGGCTTTAACCAACGCCTATTGAAAAACCAACCTATCGTGGCGCCAAATGACATTAAACGCTACTTCGTCACGCCTCAAGAGTCTGGTGAGTTATGCTTAATGTCGTGTATTTTTGGTGAAAACAGAGACATCTTCTTCCCTAAACTTAGTGAAGCACTTCACTTAATCTCATTTGCAGATATTGCTGTGAAGTACCTTGAGCAACGCGGTTACGAACCTCATCTTTGTGAAAGCGAAGATGAAGCCCGTGAGTTGGCGAAAACACTTCCATCACAAGGCAAGTGGCCTTGTTTGTTTACGTCTAGTGACACTACTGGTGAGAAAGACTTTGAAGAGTTTTTTACCGATAAAGAAACACTCGATATGGAGCGTTTTGCAAACCTAGGCATTATTAAAAACGACCCTTTGTATCAGCAAGAGTTACTGAATTTATTTGAAAGTACAATTGGTCAAATGAAATCAGATCGAGAGTGGAGCAAAGAGCAAATCGTCGAGCTATTCTTTACTATGATTCCTGACTTTGGACACAAAGAAACAGGCAAATATCTAGACAGTAAAATGTAGGAGAGAACATGAAACCTGCATCATTAGTTGAATTTGTTCGTGATACTTACCAAACCAATGAGTTTGTTCCTTTGCATGCGCCAACATTCAATGGCAACGAGAAAGCTTACGTCACAGAAACCATTGAGAGTACGTTTGTCTCAAGTGTTGGTAAATTTGTGGATGAGTTTGAATCGAAGATTGAAGCTTACACCGGAAGTGCTAAGGCGGTAGCTGCTGTCAATGGCACCGCAGCTCTACATGCAGCACTCTATATGGCGGGCGTACAACGCGGTGATTTGGTTGTTACACAAGCTTTGACCTTCGTTGCGACTTGCAATGCCCTGTATCACATGGGTGCAGAGCCAATTTTTGTTGATATATCTCCGGTAAGCTTAGGCTTGTGCCCTAAAGCGGTTGACCACTATCTAACACAACACGCTGAGTTGACTGAAAAAGGTTGTATCCATAGACAAACAAGACAACGCATCCGCGCTGTGGTTCCGATGCATACTTTCGGCCACCCTGTCGAACTCGATGAGTTAGTCGCCGTATGTTTAAAGTGGCAACTGGTCTTAGTGGAAGATGCAGCAGAAAGTTTGGGCTCTTTCTATAAAGGCCAACATACAGGTACATTCGGTGATTATGCTGCGATCAGCTTTAATGGCAATAAAGTTATTACAACCGGTGGCGGTGGTATGATTCTGTGTAAAACTCAAGAGCAGGGTGCTCGTACTAAGCACGTGACCACGACAGCTAAGGTCCCACACCCTTTTGAGTTTTATCATGATGAGCCTGGCTTCAATTATCGAATGCCAAATTTGAATGCCGCATTGGGTTGTGCACAAATGGAAGTGCTCGAATCATACCTAGCTCAGAAGCGCCAATTGGCTGAACAATACCAACATTTTTTCTCCGGTTCAGAATTTACATTCGTGACAGAGCCAGAATACGCGACATCGAATTATTGGCTGAATGCGATTATTTGCCCAGACACAGCATCACGAGCACAAATTTTGGAAGAAACCAACTCTGCGGGTGTCATGACGCGTCCTATTTGGCAGTTGATGCATCGTCTTCCTATGTTCGAGAACGCATTGCGTGGTGACTTGACGCAGTCTGAGTTTATTGAAGCGCATTTGATCAACATTCCGAGCACACCCATTCAACTGTCTAAAGGCGCTTAATGGAAAACAAGATTCAGAAAGTAGCGGTTTTTACTGGAACAAGAGCAGAGTATGGTCTGCTCTTTTGGCTTTTGAAAGATATTCAAAGTGATCCCGATTTAACACTGCAGCTTCTCGTTTCGGGGATGCACCTTTCGCCGGAGTTTGGGGAGACCTATCAGCAGATAGAAAAAGATGGATTTAAGATTGATGAAAAAATTGAAATCCTGCTTTCGTCTGATTCTGCCGTAGGTACAGCTAAAAGTATGGGCCTTGGTGTCCTTGGATTTTCGGACTCTTTAGCACGTCTACAGCCTGATGTATTGGTTATACTTGGCGATCGCTTTGAGGCATTAGCCGCTGCTCAAACGGCGATGATTTTGCGTATTCCTATTGTTCACTTGCATGGTGGTGAAATTACAGAAGGCGCATACGATGATGCGATTCGTCATGCAATTACCAAACTGAGCTACCTGCATGGTACGTCGACAGACGAATATCGTCAGCGCGTGATTCAATTGGGTGAGGCACCTGAGCGAGTAAGAAATGTCGGTGCAATAGGCCTTGACCACCTTAAACGTGCTGACTTCATGTCATTGGGCGAGTTGGGGGAATCTCTCAACTTTTCTTTGACTAAACCGTTTTTCTTGGTGACTTATCATCCGGTGACACTCGGCAATGAAGCACCTGAAGAGGCATTCCAAGCTTTATTGGATGCTTTAAACTGTTTCCCAGAGCATCAAGTTATCCTCACTTACCCAAATGCTGATGATGGTGGTCGCCGCATTATCCCAATGCTAGAAGCTTACGCCGCGAGCCAACCTGATCGCGTATTAGCAATTCCTTCGCTTGGGCAAGTGCGTTACCTCAGTGCAGTTAAATATGCAGCGGCTGTGATTGGCAACTCTTCTAGCGGTATTATTGAAGTACCGGCATTTGATGTCCCCACTGTTAATATTGGATCTCGCCAGAAAGGTCGCTTGGCAGCAAAAAGCGTGCTGCATTGTGAGTCGAACAGAGCTGATATTGAGCGAGCTATCAGATCTGCGAATGAACGTGAGTATAAGGATACTGCGGAAGAGATAGAGAATCCGTACGGACAAGGAAACACCAGTGAAAAAGTGATCGAGATGATCAAAACTCTGGATTTCAATCCATGCAAAACCTTCCACGATTTACCGAACTGAGAGCTATACATTTAGCTTTTAGTAACAAATAACGAAAGAGAGAGCGGTATGACTCTGATTATTGCCGAAGCAGGCGTAAACCATAATGGTGATGAAAAACTGGCATTTGAGCTTGTTGATGCAGCCTATCAAGCGGGTGCTGATATTGTAAAGTTTCAGACGTTTAAGGCAAAAAACCTTGTAACTGAAGACGCGAAACAGGCGGAATATCAGGTTGCCAACACGCAGAAACAAGAGTCGCAATTAGCTATGCTTAGTCGCTTAGAGCTCTCTTATGATGCTCACCATCAATTGGTTAAGCATTGTGAGCAACTCGGTATTGAGTTTTTATCAACCGCTTTTGATTCAGAAAGCCTAGATTTTTTAGTAAACGATCTAGGGTTAACTCGCTTGAAGTTGCCTTCTGGTGAACTTACTAATGCCCCTCTCGTACTAGAACATGCTCGAACTGGGTGTGATTTGATTGTCTCCACTGGTATGGCGACACTATCGGAAATTGAAATCGCGCTAGGTGTGATTGCATTTGGTTACACTGCTGATGACAACGCCATACCTTCTGTGCAGGCCTTCCAGGAAGCTTATGCCTCTGATAAAGGTCAACAAGCGCTTAAGAGTAAGGTCACAATCTTGCACTGCACGACTGAATACCCAGCACCAATGGAAGAGATTAACCTTAAAGCAATGAACACTTTAGGTCGTGCGTTTGACCTGCCTGCAGGTTATTCAGACCACAGTCAAGGTATTACGATTCCTATTGCAGCTGTTGCTCGCGGTGCGGTGTTGATTGAAAAGCACTTTACGCTAGATAACAACATGGAAGGACCGGATCACAAAGCTTCTCTTGAACCTCAAGACTTAACGGCCATGGTCAGCGCAATTCGACAGGTCGAGTTGGCATTAGGGAGTAGCGTAAAAACACCGACGGTATCAGAAGTGAAAAATAAAGCGGTCGCAAGGAAAAGTCTGGTTGCTGCGTGTGATATTACCGAAGGTGAGGCGTTTTCGTCAGAAAATATCACCATTAAGAGACCGGGTCATGGCATGTCACCTTATCGCTATTGGGATATGCTTGAACGCTCTTCTTCTAAAGCTTATCAAGCTGGAGAGCTGATCTTTGAATAATGCTGCTTCTATGTTGCCTATTGTGCTAATCGGAGGGGGAGGTCATGCGAGCGTGCTTGCAGACATATTGCTTCGCCAAGGGCGTGAGATAGTCGCGGTGATTTGCCCTGATGATGTCTCCCAGCGTCGGATTTTCTCGGGGATTAAGCAGTTTCTCAAAGATAGTGACGTAGAACAGTTTTCTCCCAATGACGTTAGACTGGTGTTGGGTATTGGTGCGATGCCTAAATCTAACTTGCGGGAAAAGATAGCGAGTTACTTCATTGGATTAGGCTATCGATTTGAAAATGTCATTGCTGAAACTGCATTTGTCTCTGAATATGCAACTATAGAAAATGGTGTTCAAATTATGGAAGGAGCTGTTATACAAACAGGTGCGTCCATAGGGCAACATAGCATTATCAATACGAGTGTACTTGTAGAGCACGACTGCCAGATTGGCACCTACAACCATCTTGCTCCGAAAGCGACTTTGTGTGGTCAAGTAGAAACCCAGTATGGTTGTTATATAGGAGCGAATGCGACTGTGATACAAGGTATCACTTTAGGTGCGCTCTCAATTGTTGGAGCGGGTGCTATTTTAACGAAACCCCTACCAGCGCAAAGCATATGTTATCCTTTTAGATGTATAATCGAGCCATATTAGCTTACTGTAAGCTACCAAGCATTCAAGAAATTAAAATTAGGTGTGCCATGAGTCATTGTTGGAATAATGTGCTAATAAAACCTGATAGCACAATTCGAGACGCGTTAGAAATCATTAATAATGAAGCGTTAAGAGTGGTGTTGGTTGTTGATCAAGAACAAGCGTTACTTGGTGTTGTGACAGACGGCGATATTCGACGTGGTTTACTAAATAACTTGCCGTTGACTGAATCCGTATCAAAGGTGATGAACACTAATCCAACGACAGCACTAGAAGGCTCTTCTCGAGAAGAGTTGATTGGTCTAATGGACAATCGCGGAATATTGTCGGTTCCGTTACTCGATGCAAGTGATAAAGTTGTTGGTCTTGAAACTCTTCATGGTGCACTTCACCAGCCTAAACATCAGAACCCAGTGTTTATTATGGCTGGTGGGTTTGGTACGCGACTTAAACCGCTTACTGATGTGTGTCCAAAACCTATGCTGCATATTGGCAATAAGCCAATTTTGGAAACCGTGATCCGCAGTTTTATCAAGGCAGGTTTTGTTAACTTCTACATTTCGACTCACTACATGCCAGAGCTAATCCAACAACATTTTGGTGATGGCTCAGAGTTAGGGATTAATATTACTTATGTGCATGAGGAATCTCCTCTAGGTACAGGCGGTGCACTTGGTTTGTTACCAGATAGTCTTCCTAAAGACCTTCCGTTGATTATGATGAATGGTGATGTCTTGACGAAAGTGGATTTTCAACGATTATTAGAATTTCACACTGAGAACCAAGCTGACGCGACAATGTGTGTTCGTGAGTATGATTATCAGATTCCTTATGGGGTAATCAATGGTGAAGGCAATAAAATCACCAGTATGGTTGAAAAGCCAATTCAACGTTTTTTTGTGAATGCTGGTATTTATGTAGTGTCACCTGAAGTGATCGCTTCTGTACCTGAAAACTATCGAATTGATATGCCAACATTGCTCGAAGAGCATATGAATCTACGTGACAATATTTTAATGTTTCCAATTCATGAATACTGGCTGGATATTGGTCGTATGGATGATTTTAATCGTGCACAAGCCGATATTCATAACCTAGAGATGTTTTGATGATTAACACTAAAAAAATATTGGCATTTATCCCTGCTCGCGGCGGTAGTAAGAGGCTGCCAAGAAAAAATATACTTCCTTTAGCGGGAAAACCATTAATAGGATGGTCAATTGAAGCAGCCAAAGATAGCAAATATATAAACCAAATATTTATTAGTACAGATGATCAAGAGATTGCAGAGGTGGCACAGAGCTTTGGAATAGATGTGCCAGAATTGAGGCCAAGTCACTTGGCGTCGGATACCGCTTCTACAGCTGACGTTTTGACGTACACACTGGAAAAATTTGGGAATAATGTTGATATCGTAGTTTTACTTCAACCAACATCTCCGTTACGTACCGCGGTACATATTGACCAAGCTTTGGAATTATTTGTGAAAAAGCAAGCTTCTTCTGTTGTTTCTGTTACTCCATGCGAGCATCCACCTACTTGGTCGAACACTTTACCTGATGATGGTTCGTTGGGAGAGTTTGTTCGCCCTGAAGCCTTGAAACGCTCTCAGGATTTGGAGGGATTTTACCGATTTAATGGGGCGATTTATATATTTGATGTTCGTAAATTTCTTAAATGTCGAGATATATGTTATACGAATGAATCTTTTGCTTATGTTATGGAAAATAAAGACTCATTCGATATCGACCAGCAATTAGATTTTGATTTGGCAGAGTTTTTTATCAATAAAAGGCTCTGATTCTAATTATAGGTCTTTAAAGTTATTTATTTTTTTTATATTAATAGATTTAAATTGCCTCTTTAATTCTTCTCGCAATACTTTGTCAGGGTAGTCATCGGATATCGTATAAATAGGCATGTCTGGATAAAGTAGTCTACAAGTAAACATTACTGTTGAATAAGTACCTATGAATCCTGATAGTTCAATGTTTTTGTCGATTAATTCTATTTCCAGAGGATATTCACTTCGGTGATATATTATATATTCTTTGTTTTCTAAAGTTCTCCTTACTTCATCTCGCTCTGTTCTATGAGGGAAGTATATTATTTTCCTGCTACTAGACATCGCAAGGCTATCTAGACTTTCTATGTAGTCAGCGACAGACTTTTGATGCTTATCTCCTATAGCTCCTTGTCCTATATACCCAATTGGAGCATCTGGATTAAAAAGACTAGGGTTTCCATATTCAGACTTCAATCTCCCAAGCGTATTTTTATGAACAGTGTGACCTTGGAAATTAAAGCTAAATATTGTAAATAGCTCAAGATTCTCTGATTGTTGCAAGTGTCCAATTGGCTTACAACCATTTAACCTTATGACTAAATCTTGAATTAATCTAGGGCGGTAAAAAGCGGACTTTTTTTGAATGTATTTAGGATATTCAGCTAATGTAAGAGTACCATCGTCAAAGTATATTTCTTTTTCTATTTCTAGGTTTTTTATAATTAGATTCTTTCTCCAGCTAGTGTATTCCGAGTAAAAGAAGTAATTAACCCTCCCCCCATAGGTTATTTTTTTTATTTTTTTTATCGCATTTGGGATATTGATGCTACGGTTCTTTCTGCTAACTTCTACAACATGAGTCCAATCTGTTTCTGAAAATAATTGCCTTTGATGTAGTTTACCAATTTCGGTATCTTGGTTGACTAAAAGAAGAATATTTTTTTTACAATGAAAATACTCCTTCGCCTCAAGTGCGCATATATATTGAAAAGGTGATGTGACTAGGAATAAATTCATTTATTTATTGTCCAAAATAGAAATGGTTTTTTGTAATGCTCCGATATTATGAGAAACAACGGATAGAGAGTTGTTAATGCACTCTTGAATATCTTCATGTTTTCTAAAGTAGTCACTGACTGATTTAGCTATCTCATCTTTATATCGAATGATTGTAATCCCTTGAACCTGAATTAACTCATCGACAATAGATTTAAAATTGAAGTAGCTTGGTCCTATAATGACAGGGACTTCAAGTGCTATAGGTTCCAATACATTATGCCCTCCAACTTTATCTCCTAGTAAACTTCCACCCATAAAGCACACATCGGCTGCGCGCATCAGTGTTAGCATCTCACCCATAGTATCACCAAGGTAGACTTGAGTTTCTGCGGTGATGGTTTGGTTAGAAGTTCGTCTTACACTGTTAAAATTAGCATTGTTACTAAGTTCAAAGACGCTATCAAATCGCTCTGGGTGACGAGGGACAAGAATGAGTAACGCGTTAGGGTGTGATTCTAAAACTTTTTCATGAGCCTTTAGCACTTGCTCATCCTCACCCTTATGAGTGCTAGCAGCTATCCAAACTGGGCGACTTTCGCCGAGTTCCTTCCTTAGTGTTTTGCCTTTTTCTCTGACTTCATCTGATATCTGTATATCAAACTTAATTGAACCAGTAATAGCCAGCTTGTTTTTATCTACACCTAAACGTTCGAAACGTGCAGCGTCAGATTTAGTTTGGCAAAGTATGTTGGTCAGACAAGGTTCGATGATGTTGAAGACGGGTTGAAACTTTGAGTAATTATTTCGAGATTTCTCAGATAGCCTTGCGTTCACGACCGTTATTGGCACACCAAACTTAGATACTTGATGAAGTGTATTCGGCCAAAGCTCGGTTTCGATAATCAACATTTGTGTTGGGCTCACCGCTTTTAGAAAGCCCTTAACAGCAAAGCCAAAATCGATCGGCATGTAACGATGTTCAACGAGATCACCTAGTTTTCCGATTTGTTCAGCACCAGTGCTCGTCGTTGTAGTCACCAGAATAGTTTGCTTAGGGTGTCTTTTTTTTAATTCTTTGATAAGTGGTATTGCAGCAATACTCTCGCCAACAGAGACAGCATGAATCCAGATAGGGCGAAGATTGGTTGTCAATTTCGGTGTGATACCGAAATGTTCCGCCCATCGCTTACCGTATGCTGGCTTGCTCGAGTGACTTCGATACAGGCTGTAAAGCAGAAAAGGTGCAGCTAGTGTCAGTAGGGCCGTGTATATAAAGCGGATGATCACTGGTTAATTTCTCAACTTTGCCTGGTAAGTTTCAAGGCGTGCTAGAACTCTATCAGGGTGTAATTCATTCATACATTTATTGTGGCCTAATGGACACTCTCGTTTTGCGCAAGGTGAGCATTCAATCTCTGTGTACACAATATCTTTGTTATCAGTTAACGGTGGTGCATATTTCGGTGTTGTTGGGCCGTATATTCCTACAACATGGCAGCCTAATGCCGAAGCGACATGCAGTAAACCAGAGTCATTGCCGACTATACTTTCACATGCAGCAAGAAGATCGACGGCTTCTATTAGAGAGGTTTTACCAGCCAAGATAGACAACTGTGGATGTAGCTCATTTGGAACAAGATCATATAAGGTTTGACATGCATCAAGATCACCTTGAGAACCAAATATCCAAACTTGATAACCCTTTCTACACATTTTCTCGGCGACTTGAGCATAATAATGTTCTGGCCACTTTTTTGCAGAGCCAAATGCAGCCCCTGGGCACAGCCCGATTATTTTTGAACTTGTATCTAAGTCATATTTTTTGAGTGTGTCTAACTGTATTTGTTTATCAATGTGTAATTTGGGGTAAGGTGATTTTTCTATTCCGCCAAAAACCTCTGAACCCGTCATATCCTTTTTTGGGTAAGCCAGTGCGTAATATCGTTCTGTCATATATTGGAACGATTTCATGTTCGATCTTAAATCAGTGAGTAACCCGTAGCGGAACTCACCTCTCCACCCAATACGATTAGGGATAGCAGCAAACCAAGGTATGAGTGCAGACTTCGCCGATTTAGGCAAAACGTAAGCATGCGTATAGCCCGCATTTTTTAACTGTTTTCCCAGCGCACGTCGCTTCCAAAATTCAAATTGTCCGTGTCCTAGCGGCATGTCAATTGCTGAGTTTACTTCAGGCATTCTATCTAAGATAGGCATACACCATTTTGGAGCCATTACATCAATGACGCATTCAGGAAAACGTTTTTTTAGGGTGATATACAAGGATTGACTCATTACCATATCACCAATCCATGACGGCCCAATTACGAGTATTTTCATGAGTTTAATCTACCTCTTGTATGCGGTTTTCATTATTTATTACGGTGAATAGTGAAGATATAATAACTAACCCAACCACATACAGTAGCATGCCGGAATGATGATTAAGATAATTTTGAGTCAAGCAATAACCCATTACTGAAGCGACATGCACTAAGCCAAGTATGGCGACGAGTTTAACCTGTGGCTTCTTAGTTGAAACAGTTTCTCTCAATTTGGTTATGAAAAACCAACTGCTAGTCGAAAACATGAATATGATAGCCGTGAGGCCAACTAGTCCTTTTGTCTGAAGCATTTCGAGGTATTGGTTATGAGCACCAATATGTCTCAAGATAGCTGGATTGCTCAGCTTAGCTTCTACTTGTCTTTCTTTGTCAGCTTGGCGACCCGAACGACCAACCCCTAATATAGGGTGTTCTAAAAAAGAGAAGTAAGCGCCTTGCCAAAGTGTTAGCCTCGCTCCACTTGAGTTATCGATTTCGATATGGCCTGTATTGTAGAGTTGCAGCTCCTTCGCCATCGTTTGTATACGAGGTTGAATTTGTGGGTAACCTAAAGTACCGATGATCGAGAACGCAATAATCACTCCTAAAGTAACTTTTTTGGTAAAAATCGAGCGATAAAGAAATGCGATACCTAAAAGTATAAATGGGGTCGCTAGCCAAGCTCCTCGGCCTCCAGAGAGTAGGCTTGCTGTTAGCGCCATAACACCACCCAAGCACGCTACTGCTAACAAATATTTTAGCGTTTTGGTTGAACTGGTGAGAACAGAGTCTTGATACTTTAGTTGCTCTAAAGCAAAGCCTGCCACAACGCAAGATAAGCAAGAAACCCATGCAGCCATCCCTGATGACTGGATGACCATAAAACCATGGCCATAGAATGCTCTAGTCTCAAAAGCCACCTGAAAGTACAGAGCTACCAGTCCAGTTACTATTCCCCCAATAGGAATAGCCCATAAGACAGCTTGCAAATTGGGTGGGTATTTAATTAATGCCATCAAAACCAATACTGCAAATACAGCTCGGCTCGGCATATCGAGTATGCTTGCTGTTTCATTGTGATATATAAACGAAATGACATAAGCTAAAAAGTAAACGAAGAGTCCGGTTACTAACCATGTGAAAGGTTTTAGGCTGCTGAAACTGAGTCTATTCAATAGAATTAATGCTAAAGATAGAGTTAGCAGGCCAAACGGTGCTAGTCTGTAAGACTCGCCTTGAATGTTCATAATTATGAAAAAAGCCATACACAAAGAGGTTGTTGCTGCAGCTATCAATGTTTTTTTATCCAATTTAGTAATCACTTGGTTATACTTTCCAATCATTATCATATTTTTTGATAGCATCTCGATAAACTCGGCGGCCATCTTGTTGCGAATTAAATAACCGTAAAATCCACATATACTGTTCTGGCTTTGATTTAACGAAGGTCTCAATAACTCGGTTCATTTGCCTTGCGTCCTCGCTCTCGGTATCTTGCCATTCTAGTACCGATTGCAGTTCGAGAACATATTGGCCTGTTTTTTGATCGATTGAGGCAAACAAAGGAATAACCTTAGCTTTAGATAGCTTAGATAATTTGGTTATTCCGGGTAGAGTTGCCTTTTTTGTGGCAAAAAAATCTACAAATTCACTTAATTCAGGGCCATGATCTTGATCTGGCAAATAGTATCCGAGATAACCACTTTTGATTGATTTTATGAATGGTTTGATGCCTCCGCTACGCTCGTAAACTCGCCCCCCATATTGCACGCGCTGTCTGTGCATTAACCAATCGCTGACTTCATTCTTCTGTCTTTTAGCCATGGCTGAGACAGGCAAGCCTTTTGACGCTAGAAACACTGCCGGTATGTCAATTGCCCAGCTATGTGGCACCAGCAAAATGACATTGTCACCGTTATCCAGATGTTTAGTTAGGTGCTCTTCACCTTCAAAGCGACATTGAGTTTGAAGCCATTCTTTCGATCGCACAGTTAAAAGTCCGAATCTCAGTATGAATACACCTGCAGTATAGAGAGTTTGATAAACCAATTGCTCACGCTCAGCAAAGCTTTTCTCTGGAAAAGCCAGATGAAAGTTTACTCGAGCTCTGTGTGCTGGCCCCTTTTGCGACTTAGATAATCGTCTTGCAAAAAAGTTCGCCAATGCATGGTGAAATGAAATAGGAAGCAATGAAACAGGAAGCATCAACAATACAATAAACCATGTTCCCCAGTATTTAGGTGCCAAAAAAGCCCACTGAAAAGTAGGGTCATAAGCTTTTGGGTCATAATCGTTTCTGTTAATCATAAGGTCTTTATTTTAGAAAATTGAGCTGTTTGGCATTATTTGCCCTGCTTTGAAAGAGGCTAAATACAATAGGAGGTTTAGATACCTCACCTTTGTTTGAGCAGCGTTGATTCATATTAATCTTAGTAAAAAGTACTGAGCGAACCAATGTTGTCATCGCGAAAAATTGGAGAATTCCAACTGTTGTCTTAGGCCTACATACTTGTATGTGCTAAGTGTTTTTCAACGCCAACCATGCCAGCATCGCAAATTATGGTGATCATAAAACTTCCTTGATGCAAAATGTTAGGTGGATTATATCAGGTAAACAACAACGGAGTCAGTACCGTTTCACTACTCATAAATAGGTCTACATTTACCGTGGTCGCTATTTATTACTTAGTTTTTGATTGATTTTGGCATTGATGGCCTTAGGTACAAATTGGGTTATATCACCACCATGAATAGCCACCTCTCGAACCAAAGTTGAAGATAAGAACGCATATTCTTCAGCTGGTGTTAAGAAGATACTTTCCAAATCGGGTTTTAACCTGCGATACATGGTGGTCAACCCAAACTCATACTCAAAATCCATGGTAGTTCTAAGGCCGCGAACGAGTACATTTGCCTTTTGTTGCTGAGCAAAATCAACCAGCAACCCACTAAACCCCTCAACGGATACATTAGAGTAGGGTTGGCAGACTTCTTTAAGAAGTGAGACACGTTCATCCAAGCTAAATAGTGTGTTCTTGCTAGGACTAGCTGCTACGCCTATTACTACATGATCAAACAATTGAGAAGCACGCTCTATGATATCGATATGACCATTAGTCACAGGATCAAAAGTACCGGGGTAAATAGCTTTCTTCATGGTTTCTTTTTTCACTATGCTTGAAATAGGCCTCAAATATAATGCATTGTGGGTGAGTTACAAAATAAAGACTCAAAAAATATGCTGAAATGATGCAGAGAGATCGGATGGATGTAAAATAGCAACTTAACGCTGAGAACTCACTTAACGACTGGCATAGATATGACACATAATAACCACGGTAAACCGGGTAACACAGGATTGATACGTATCATTAAAGCGACAGGTTATTCCATACAAGGCTTGAAAGCTGCCTTCAAACATGAAGCTGCGATTCGACAAGAGATAGCTTTACTCGTTATTGCTATAGTGCTTGTGACGTTCCTTGATGTCTCAATGATAGAGCGAGTTGCTCTGATCGGAACCTTGGTTCTCGTGTTGATTGTGGAGCTGATTAATTCTGCAATAGAGGCTGTCGTAGATCGTATAGGTATTGAATTACATGAGTTGAGTGGTAGAGCAAAAGACATAGGTTCGGCGGCTGTTATGGTCGCATTGATGTTTGCCATGTTCACGTGGTGTTACATTCTTTTCTTCTAGGTCAGGTATACTATGAAATACTTTGAAAGTAATGATGTGCATATTTGGTTCGATGAGTCCCGAGTTAATATTACCCCGTCATTGCTATTTGATATCACTTATTGGCAAAAGAATAATGCAATTATCGGCAGTGCAGAAGGGCGAGGTACAACATGGTTCGTCGATTTAAAAGGTATTCCGGCAGCATTTCGCCATTATCGTCGTGGTGGCTTGTTCGGAAAACTAATTAAAGACAGTTACTGGTTTACAACCTTAGAAAATACTCGCAGTTATGCTGAATATCAACTATTGAGTGAGTTAAGCTCTGCTGGTGTTAACGTACCTAAGCCAATTGCGGCACGTGCCCAGAAGAACGGTTTAACTTATCAAGCGGATTTACTGACTGATAAAATACACAATGCAAAAGATTTAGTCGATTTGCTTTTAGATCGAGCGCTGGCTCAAGAGCAGTATCATCAAATTGGCCAAGAAATTCAGAAGATGCATAGGGTGGGTGTGAATCACACAGACCTGAATATTCATAATATTTTGCTTGATGACCAAGGCAATGCTTGGATCATCGATTTTGACAAATGCTATAAGCAATTAGGCGACAGTTGGAAGGAATCAAATTTAGATAGGCTACTCCGATCATTCAGGAAAGAGCTGGATAAGCGACATATCCATTGGCAAGAATCTGACTTTAAATCGCTGCTGGCTGGTTATCACTCGGTAATATAAAGCCCATATCCATGAGCTTATCGTATCATTTTTTCTTACCCATAGACCTTCAGGGCGAACTATCTATTAGTTCTACGCCCTGTTACCTATTAATTACATCCATATATTCTGCAACGCCTTGCGCTACGGTTTTAAATACCACATCACAGCCTGCTGCTCGAAGCTTCGTAAGGTCAGCTTGAGTAAACTCTTGGTAAGCGCCTTTCAAATGCTCAGGGAAAGGAATCGTTTCAATCTCGCCTTTACCATGGTGCGTGATTACTGCTTTTGCGACTTCTTCAAAAGACTCTGCGTTGCCTGTACCTAGGTTAAAGATGCCAGAAACACCATTTTTTAAGAACCACAGGTTTACTGCTGCAACATCACCGACATAAACAAAATCACGCTGGAATGTTTCGCTACCTGCGAACAGTTTAGGGTTCTCACCAGCATTCATTTGGTTGTTTAGGTGGAAAGCAACAGAGGCCATGCTGCCTTTGTGATCTTCACGGGGGCCGTAAACATTGAAATAACGGAAACCAGTAATTTGAGGTAACGTCTCATTATGCGCTACAGCATCCGCGGTTAGGCGACGAACGTAGTTATCAAATTGTTGTTTAGAGTAACCGTAGACATTTAATGCGCCTTCATACTCTTTCTCTTCGATGAACGTCTCTGTCTCACCGTAAGTTGCAGCTGAAGAGGCATATAGGAAGGGGATTTCACGCTCAACACAGTAATGCAGTAACTCTTTTGAGTACTCATAGTTGTTGAGCATCATGTATTTACCATCCCACTCGGTCGTTGCCGAACAAGCACCTTCATGGAAAATAGCTTCAATAGGGCCGAAATCATCGCCAGCCATAACTTGAGTTAGGAAGTCGTCGCGATCCATGTAGTCAGTGATGTCTAGGTCTACAAGGTTCTTGAACTTTTTACCGTTCTTGAGGTTGTCGACAACTAGAATATCGTTGTGGCCTGCGTCATTGAGTGCTTTCACAATATTGCTGCCGATCATGCCAGCACCACCAGTTACGATAATCATATTTTTCCTACTCTTTTGAATATAAAACTACCGCGAGTATAGCAAGGAATGACAAAGACGGGCTAGTGGAATAATTCCTTAAGCAGAGTATGATATGAGCAGATTAGTCTTAGGTAAGTGCGCAGTAAGCACTCGAAATTATAGGTATTATCATGAAAATTGCAGTTGCGGGTACCGGTTATGTAGGTTTATCCAATGCGATGTTGTTGGCGCAGAATCATGATGTTGTTGCAGTTGATATCGTCGAAGAAAAGGTATCGATGTTGAACAACAAGCAATCGCCAATCATGGATGTAGAGATTGAAGAGTTTTTGGCTAATCGTGCTTTGAGTTTTCAAGCCACAACCGATAAGCAAGCGTATCAAGATGCAGATTTCGTTATTATCGCTACGCCAACCGACTCTACAGAACTACTTTAATACCAGTTCTGTAGAGTCGGTGATTCGTGACGTAATGATGGTTAACCCGAATGCCGTCATGGTGATCAAATCAACGGTACCTGTTGGTTATACTGAGCGTGTTAAGCAAGATTTAAACTGTGAAAACATTATGTTCTCGCCAGAATTTTTACGTGAAGGCAAAGCCCTGTACGACAACCTACACCCATCACGCATTATTGTTGGTGAGTGTTCGGAACGCGCTAAAGTATTTGCTAATCTTCTGGTGGAAGGCGCAGAAAAAGAGAATATCGACGTACTGTTTACTCACTCCACAGAAGCGGAAGCAGTAAAGCTCTTCTCGAATACCTACTTGGCGATGCGTGTTTCTTATTTCAATGAGCTCGACTCTTACGCCGAAGCGCATGGCTTGGATTCTCGTCAGATCATCGAAGGTGTGGGTTTAGACCCTCGAATTGGCAATCATTACAACAATCCTTCATTTGGTTACGGTGCTTACTGCTTACCGAAAGACACCAAGCAGTTATTAGCTAACTATCAAGATGTACCAAACAACATTGTGGGCGCTATTGTTGACGCTAACCGCACCCGTAAAGATTTTATTGCGGAGTCCATTATTAAGCGCTCGCCTAAAATTGTAGGTATCTATCGCTTGATCATGAAGGCGGGGTCTGACAATTTCCGCGCATCTTCTATTCAAGGGATCATGAAGCGTTTAAAAGCCAAAGGTATTGAAGTGGTCGTGTATGAGCCTGTATTAGAAGAAGAACACTTCTTTAACTCGAAGGTTTATTCTGATCTTGCAGAGTTTAAAGCGATATCCGATGTGATTGTTTCTAACAGAATGGTCGATGAAATATCAGACGTTGCAGATAAGGTGTACACGCGAGACCTTTTTGGTAGCGATTAATTCCAGCTGTGACTGATTAACGGTGAGTTTTAGCGCTTGCTAATTCGACCAGATGTTAACAGCTCGATCTATCCGTTTAGTGGCGATATACTGAACCTCTAAACGGATAGGGATACTAATAACTAATGAAAACACGTGACAAGATTGTTTACGCTGCTCTAGAGCTTTTTAATGAGCACGGCGAGCGTAGTATTACGACCAATCATATTGCTGAGCATATCGAGATTAGCCCTGGTAACCTTTACTACCACTTCCGCAACAAGCAAGAAATTGTACGTGATATTTTCACTCTCTATTCAACAGAGCTGCTCGAACGGTTCACACCGATTCAAGGGCAACAAGAAAGCCTAACGCTGCTAAAGACCTACTTAGATTCTATCTTTACACTGATGTGGAAGTACCGATTCTTCTACGCGAACCTACCTGAAATATTGTCACGTGATGAACAACTCCACCTTGATTACATGGCTGTGCAAGAAAGATTGCAAACGAACCTTGTTGATATCATGAGAGCCTTTGTTGAGTTGAACTTGCTAAAAGCAACAGATACGGAAATGAAGTCGATGGTCACTTCTCTTCACTTGATCGCATCGGGTTGGTTAGCCTATCAGTCTGCGATGTCTCCAAAAGCGCAAATAACTGAGCAAGTAGTTCACAAAGGAATGTTGCAGATGATTGCTACAGTTAAACCGATTGCGACTGCACAAGGCTTTGAGCAGCTAACATTATTGGAAGATGGTGTGAGAGCGTTGAACTCTAAGTAGAAAGATACGAGTTCAGCGAGATTCAAAGATTAGGGAAGAGAAGATTAGAGTCGTGGTATGTGTATAGCTACGTCATTCCCTACAGCGAGGAACGAGCGTGATAGGGAATCTTTCTTTATCCTCGAGGCTAGAAATATTATAGCGAGATTCCAGTTATGTCGTTCTTCAATTCTGGAGTGACGGATCTGGTCAATGTAAATGTAGATATTTTGAACGACTTGGTTTGCTCTTAATATCCGCATTACGTGTGTCTCGCATTCGGTCTTAAGCTCTTCGTATCTCGGTTACTCGAATCCAGTATCTGCTTTTACCTAACCAACCAACTCTTCGGGTTTTGAGCTTGGCTATTTCTACGAATCTCAAAGTACAGTGATGGGCGAGTTTGGCCACCAGTGTCACCGGCTAGAGCAATAGCTTCGCCAGCTTTAACCTTGTCACCTTCTTTCTTTAAAAGCGCTTGATTAAAGCCATAGAGCGTCATATCGCCTTTACCATGGTCAAGCAGTACCACTAAGCCATAACCACGTAGGTATTCGGCGAATACAACTGTTCCTGAGTAAACAGATTTCACTTGTTGACCATATTTAGCGTTAATCACCATGCCTTTCCAGTTGACTTGGCCTGTTTGGCGCGAACCGTAGCTGTGTAAAACTTTATCTTTTATCGGCCAAGGCAGTTTGCCTTTACGCTTAGCTAAACCGTCCATAGGTACAGCATTACGTCTTTCTCGAGCTGCCTTCTCTGCTTTCGCTATTTCAGCTTTAAGGCGCGTTTCATTGCGCTGAAGTTCTGCCAAATAGTTTTTGTCACCCGAAATGTTCTTCTTGATGCTACCAACGGTTTTCTTACGTTGTGTTTGGGTTTTGGCTAAAGTATCGCGCTTGGTGGTTTGTTGTTTTAACAGGGTCGCGATTTGCTCTTGTTCAAGTTGGCGCTGCTTATGGCTTTCTTCTAGATCAAGTTGAGTTTGTTCAATCGTTTTGATTGTTGCAGAGCGGGCTTTGGCAAGATGTTGGTAATAATGGCTGATGCGATCTTCTTCGACACCTGTATTGAGGATGTGCGATGAGGCTTTAGCGCGGCTTGTCATGTAGTAAGTTTGAATTAGTTGCTCTAGCTTATCGGTATGGACTTTTTTCTGCGCTGTGAGCGCTTTTATCTTGGTGTCTAAGTTCGCAATATTAGCATTAGCGGTATTCAGCTGCTTTTTACTGTCTAGGATAGCTTTTTCAAGCGAAGCAATGGAGAGCTCTTGTTTTTTGAGGCTCGCTTGTAGGCTATCGAGTTTTTTCTGTTGTGAGGATAGATTCTTTTGTTGGCGAGATATCTCGCTAGATACACCTTTCAGTTCACCTTGAGATGCAGCAAATGACGATGTAGATAAAAGAGCAACACAGAGGCTCGCTGATATCAGGAGAGTTGAACTAATGGCTCGAATTTGTTTCATCATTATCGTCATTTAGTTGTTATTCATCTACTTGTAGGTTGTTTATGTTTTATGCGAATCTCATTGATGCTCGTTTTCCGCTACTGCTGGTTAAATCCCATCACCATGAATAAAGTTCTGTGAACGACCGTTGAATCCCTGATCCATGTCTAAAGATGGTTTGTCAGTTTTAGGTTTACCTACGATCTTTGCTGGCACGCCCGCCACGGTAGTATGAGGTGGTACAGCCTGCAGAACTACAGAGCAAGAGCCAATCTTAGCGCCTTCACCCACTTCAATATTGCCAAGGATTTTAGCGCCGGCACCAATCATCACGCCTTCACGGATTTTAGGGTGACGATCACCGCCTTCTTTACCGGTACCGCCGAGAGTAACATCTTGAAGGATGGATACGTCGTTTTCGACCACCGCCGTTTCACCGATAACAATACCCGTCGCGTGGTCGAGCATGATGGCTTTGCCGATACGCGCTGCAGGGTGAATATCCACTTGGCAAGCAACTGAAATTTGGTTCTGTAGGTAAGTGGCAAGCGCAATACGACCTTGCTTCCACAACCAGTTAGCCACTCGGTAACCTTGAAGAGCGTGGTAGCCTTTTAGATAAAGCAGAGGCATCGAGTACATCTCAACCGCAGGATCTCGGTTTACCGTCGCACAGATATCACAAGCAGCCGCATCAATAATCGATTGATCTTGCTTGAATGCTTGTTCAACCACCTCACGCACCGCCATTGCGGGCATTGAAGCCGTCTTTAGCTTATTGGCTAGGATATAACTTAATGCAGCGCCTAAGCTTTCGTGGTTGATAATGGTGGCATGGTAAAAACTCGCAAGCATAGGTTCTTGCTCTGACTGCTGTCGAGCTTCCTTCACAATGCATTGCCAAACCTTTTGCTGTTCACAGTGTTTCATTTTTCCATCCATTTTATCTATTTCATTCCACGACTTAATAAGCGATGTTATCGCTCTGACTTCTTGTCTCGAGCAAGCAGATCTTGTGCCGCTAAGTGGGCATCTTTCCCTTGATACAGCACTTGATAGATTTGTTCAACAATTGGCATCTCAACGCCCATACGTTCGGATAGTAACCAAACTTCTTTAGTGTTGCGATAGCCTTCGACCACTTGGCCGATCTCTTCTTGTGCAGTATCGACGTCTTTACCTGAACCTAAAGCCAATCCAAAACGACGGTTACGTGATTGGTTATCAGTACAGGTTAGTACTAGATCGCCCAGCCCTGCCATACCCATAAAGGTTTCGGGTTGTGCACCCAGTGCAGCACCTAAGCGACTCATTTCAGCTAAGCCACGCGTGATCAGTGCAGTACGAGCATTGGCACCAAAACCAATGCCATCCGACATGCCTGCGCCAATTGCGATAACATTTTTCACCGCGCCGCCAAGTTGCATACCGATGAAATCAGAGTTTGCGTATACGCGGAATGTTTTACCGCAGTGGATCTTCTCTTGCAGCTCTTCTAAGAATACTTCATCTGGTGAAGCGACAGAGATAGCCGTTGGCATGCCCATCGCTAACTCTTTGGCGAAGGTCGGTCCTGATAGAACCGCTAACGAGTAACCATCACCCAGCACATCATGCGCGACATCTTTAAGCAGGCGGCCGGTCTCTGGCTCTAAGCCTTTGGTCGCCCAACAGATGCGAGAGTCTGAGGCTAAGTAAGGTTTCAGGCTGTTTAGAACAATACCAAACACGTGGCTAGGTACAACAACGAGAAGGTCACGACTTGCTGTTACTGCTTTCTCAAGATCGGATTCGATGATTAGGCTTTCTGGAAAGTCGATATTTGGCAGGAACTCATTATTAGCGCGCTCAGATTCAAGGCGAGCCATATGAGCAGGGTCATGCCCCCAAAGAACAACGTTTGCACCGTTACGCGCTAGAGAGATAGCTAAAGAGGTTCCGTAAGAACCTGCACCAATGACAGTCATGGCGATCTCTTTGCCGTAAGCGCTGTCTTTACCGTAAGCGTCTGCCGTATTAGTCGGGCGAGTTGTTTCTGTCATGCTTCCACCTAAAAATAATGAGGGAAATCGAAGAGTTTTGAAAAAGCTATCCACTAAAATAAGAAGAGCTTTCAATCTTAGTACAGTGTAAAGAAAAAATGCACATCGCAGAAGTTACGATGTGCATTTAAAAGCGAACTAGCGCTTGAAACGTTAGAGTTAAGTTCTACTGTGAGACTTAAGCCTGTTCGCCTTCAGCTTGTTGAGCTTGGTTCTGTAGGTAGTTCATGAACAAAGCATCGAAGTTTACTGGAGCTAGGTTCAGTTGTGGGAACGTACCTTTAACCACTAGGCTAGAAATCGTTTCACGAGCGTATGGGAACAGGATGTTCGGGCAGAATGCGCCTAGGCAATGTGCCAGTTGGCCAGCTTCCATTTCGCTTGCAGAGAAGATACCGCCTTGCTGAACTTCACAAAGGAATGCTGTGTCTTCTGCGTTCTTAACTGTAACCGTTAGACGTAGAATTACTTCGTACACGCCTTCGCCAAGTTCACGGCTTTGAGTGTCTAGATCCAGTTTTACATCTGGGTTCCACTCTTTTTGAAACATGTCTGGAGAGTTTGGCGCTTCGAAAGATACGTCTTTTAGGAAGATACGTTGGATTGCGAAGTTTTGTTGTGCGTCTTGTTGTGCTGCTTCAGCCATTTTCTTGTCCTTAAAAATTTAAATTAGGTTTTGTTCGTCATATCTGCCGGACAAAACCTTAAAGTCATATTCGTTGAATCAGGTCAGCTTACTTCTTGCCTTTAACCTATTTTTTACCTTTAACTAAAGGTAGATTCGCTTCGCTCCAAGCCACTAAGCCACTTTTCAGTACGCTTACGTTTTCGAAACCTGCTTTAACCATTAGGTTAGCGCTTTCTTGAGCAGTTTGACCTGTCTTGCATACTACGATGATTGGGTCTGCTTTGTGGCTTTCAAGGCTACCAAAGCTATTTGCTTTGATATCTGACGGTAAAATGTGAACTGCGTCCGTAATATGGCCCTTTTTGAACTCATCCTTAGTACGAATATCAACCACAACACCGTTTTCACGGTTAATCATGTGTGTAGTTTGCGCTGCCGTGATCTCTTTGTAGGCTGCGTTTGATGTCTTGATAACGTTCGCAATGATGGCAACAACTAAGCCGATCCATACGATGGCTAAAATCATATTCTCTTGAACAAATGGAACTAACTCTTGCATATCTTGAACTCTTATTCGTTATTGGGCGAAAAATTATAGGTCAGGAGTATAGCGAGATTTGGAGTTTAGTGTATATAGAGTTCTCGAACTTTGAACAAACCCATGAGTAAAAACTACGATTTTTTTGATTATAATTTCTGATACATAGATAATAGTCGCATTTACATTTTTGAATTTAAACGCGTAGTGTGGTTGCCGCTTTGTTACCAAAGGGCGGTAGCGTACCTAGTGGGGTTGCTACTCCGAGTTAAGTTTATGATTTTTAACATTTATGCAGGGGGGTTCTGTGAAGGTATTGGTCACCGGTGGTGCTGGTTTTATCGGCTCAGCAGTTATACGTCATATAATAAATAGTACATCTGACAGCGTGGTCAACGTTGATAAACTCACTTATGCAGGTAACTTAGAATCCCTTATTGATGTTGATTCGAGCGAAAGGTATACCTTTGAAAAGGTTGACATCTGTAACCGTGCAGAGCTCGACCGTGTTTTTGCAGAGCATAAACCGGATGCAGTAATGCACCTAGCCGCTGAGTCACATGTTGATCGCTCAATCACTGGCCCAGCTGCATTCATCGAAACGAACGTAGTTGGAACATATGCGTTATTGGAAGCGACGCGCGAGTACTGGAATAAACTTGAGGAACAAGCAATAGCAGAGTTTCGCTTCCATCACATCTCTACAGACGAAGTTTATGGTGACCTTCCTCACCCAGATGAAGTCCCAGAGGGAACTGAGCTCCCAATGTTCTTAGAGACGACATCTTATGAACCATCTAGCCCTTACTCTGCTTCAAAAGCATCAAGTGACCATTTGGTGCGTGCATGGCTTCGTACTTATGGTCTGCCAACTATTGTCACTAATTGCTCAAATAACTATGGCCCATATCACTTCCCTGAAAAACTAATACCTCTGGTTATCCTTAATGCTATTGAAGGTAAAGACTTACCCATTTACGGCAAAGGCGATCAAATCCGCGATTGGCTGTTTGTGGAAGATCACGCGCGCGCTCTATACAAAGTAGTAACCGAAGGTAAGGTTGGTGAGACTTACAACATTGGTGGTCATAACGAGAAGAAAAACATCGACGTTGTGAATACGATTTGTGACATCCTTGATGCGTTAGTACCAAAAGAGACCAAATACTCAGAGCAAATCACCTACGTTCAAGACCGCCCTGGTCATGACCGTCGCTACGCCATTGACTCATCTAAAATGCAACGTGAATTGGGTTGGACACCGGAGGAGACTTTCGAAACAGGTCTTCGTAAGACTGTACAATGGTACCTAGACAACCCAAAGTGGTGTCAAAATGTGCAAGATGGCAGTTACCAACGTGAGCGTCTAGGCGTAGTAACAGGGGATATGGAGTAATGAAAGGTATCGTATTAGCTGGTGGCTCTGGTACTCGTCTGTACCCTCTGACACGTGGCGTGTCGAAACAACTCTTGCCAATTTATGACAAGCCTATGGTGTTTTACCCGATTTCTACATTAATGCTTGCTGGTATTAAAGATATTTTGATCATCACGACACCAGAAGACAATGCTGGCTTTCAGCGTTTACTTGGTGATGGCTCTGATTTTGGTATTAACCTCGAGTATGCAATCCAACCAAGTCCTGATGGTTTAGCTCAAGCTTTCATTGTTGGTGAAGAGTTTATTGGTGATGACAGTGTGTGTTTGGTCCTAGGTGATAACATATTCTACGGTCAGTCATTTTCACAAACCTTAAAAAATGCAGCTTCAAGAGAGTCAGGTGCTACAGTCTTTGGCTATCAAGTTAAGGATCCAGAGCGCTTTGGTGTCGTTGAATTTGATGAAGATATGAAAGCGGTATCTATCGAAGAGAAGCCAGAAAAACCAAAATCTAATTATGCAGTAACAGGTTTATATTTTTACGATAATCGTGTAGTGGAAATGGCCAAGCAAGTTAAGCCATCTCATCGTGGAGAATTAGAAATTACAACGCTTAATGAGATGTACCTTAATGATGGCTCACTGAGCGTAGAATTACTTGGTCGTGGTTTTGCTTGGTTAGATACAGGTACACATGAGAGTCTTCATGAAGCTTCTTCCTTTGTACAAACAATTGAACATGTTCAAGGTTTAAAAGTGGCTTGTTTAGAAGAAATAGCATGGCGTAATGGGTGGTTGAGTGATGAGCAAGTTCTGACTTTGGCTAAGCCAATGATGAAAAATGAGTACGGAGAATATCTGACTCGTTTAGTACATTACAAGAAGAGGGCAATGACTTAATGCGCGTATTAATTACAGGCTGTCAAGGCCAAGTAGGTACCTGTTTAACCGAACAGCTAAACCACAATGAAAATACGACAGTATTAGCTTTGGATAGAGAGCACCTCGATATCACGAATCAAGATGAAGTTATTGCTATTATTTCTGAGTTTCAGCCGACCATCATCATTAACGCAGCTGCACATACTGCAGTTGATAAAGCTGAAGAGGAAGTTGAGCTCTCTTATGCGATAAATCGTGATGGTCCCAAGAATCTAGCACAAGCCGCACAAAACATTGGTGCGGCAATTATGCATATTTCCACAGACTATGTCTTTGAAGGTAATAAAACCGGGGACTATATAGAGACAGATACGACAAACCCTCAAGGTGTTTACGGTGAAAGTAAACTGGCGGGGGAAGTTGCGGTTGCACAGTCATGTGATAAGCACATCATTCTTCGTACCGCATGGGTTTTTGGTGAGAGTGGTAACAATTTTGTAAAAACTATGCTCCGTTTAGGCCAGACTAGAGACGCGTTGAGTATTGTCGGTGACCAGTTTGGTGGGCCAACTTATGCAGGTGATATTGCAAGTACATTGATTCAAATCGCGAAACGCATTACCCAAGGAAGTAAGATTGAATATGGCGTTTACCACTACTCGGGTTTGCCTCATGTGAGCTGGTTTGATTTCGCTGAAGCGATTTTTGATGTTGCTGTTCAACAAAAGCTTCTAGAGAGGAAGCCGACTCTAACAAGTATTAACACTGACCAATACCCAACACCGGCAAAGCGTCCAAATAACTCCCGCTTAAGTAACCAGAAAATTAGGGCAAATTTCTCTATCGAAGCGAGTGATTGGCAGGCGGCTTTAAACAATATTCAAGCGTATACTGGATAATAAAAATGAAAGTAATCGATACACGCATTCCAGATGTGAAAATTATAGAACCAAGTGTGTTTGGTGATGAGCGTGGTTTCTTTATGGAGACCTGGAATCAAAAGCAATTTGAAGAGTTAGTGACAGGTAAACCAACCAAATTTGTACAAGATAATCACTCAAAGTCGAAGAAAGGGATTTTGCGAGGTTTACACTACCAAACTGAAAATACACAAGGTAAGTTGGTTCGAGTGGTGTCTGGTGAAGTGTTTGATGTTGCCGTTGATATTCGTCAAGGTTCGCCGACGTTTGGTCAATGGGTTGGTGAGTATTTGTCTGCAGAGAATAAGCGTCAATTGTGGATTCCAGAAGGCTTTGCACATGGTTTTTATGTGACGAGCGACGGTGCTGAATTTGTTTATAAGTGTACAGATTATTATAACCCAAAAGCTGAAGTTTCGATTAAATGGGATGATAATATAATTGATATTAATTGGCCTTTACGTGAAAAAAAATTGATTGTTTCAGAAAAAGACAACCTTGCTTTATCTTTCGAAGATTTTATCAATAATACATATGGTTAAAAGAGACTGTTATATGAATCAGTATAAAATATTGAGAATAACTGAATTGATATGGACGAAGGCTACATTGAACCTCAGGTCAGAAGCGTCTGTAAACTACCTTAGCTATGTCTGGTGGTTAGTGGAGCCACTACTTCACATGCTAGTATATTATTTAGTATTTTCATTTTTTTTAAATCATGGTACAGACGATTATGTTCCATTCTTACTCAGTGGTTTAATTCCTTGGCTTTGGTTTTCTAAAAGCATATCTCACGCGATGAATAGCATAGTTCAAGGGCGGAATCTTATGAATCAGCTCTATATACCTAAGGTTTTCTTTCCGCTGACATGTTTGATACAAGACTTTATAAAGCAAATTATAGTATTTTTTATCCTACTAGTTTTTCTTATTCTATATGGATATGAACCTAGTACTCTCTGGTGGTATTTTTTAGTTATAGTAATAATTCAGGCTGTTTTCACATTTGCCGCTGGTATGATTTCTGCCATTTTAGTGCCATTTATTCGTGATTTTTCTATTATCATTCCTACATTTTTGCAATTCTTGATGTTTGCTTCTGGTATTTTTTTTGAAACGAATAATATGTCTGAACAAACGAAAAGTATATTTTTCTTAAATCCGTTGGCTGTAATAATTGATTGCTATCGAGACGTATTAATTAGAGGTGATATACCAAACTTTTCGAATGTTTTATACGTTAGTGTTTTAGCAATCTCAATGCTACTTGTTGCACTTTTCCTATATAAGAAACTAGAGTATAGAGTCCCAAGGGTGGTGTTGGAATGATTGATTCTAAAGATTTAGCTATTTCCTTGAAGAATGTAAATGTTACTTATCAAGAAAGAAAGGGGTTAAAAAGAATAGATAGCCACTCGGCTTTGAAAGATGTCTCATTCGATATCTTTAAAGGTGAGAAACTTGGTGTCATAGGTCGAAATGGCGCAGGGAAATCAACATTGTTGAGACTTTTGACAGGTATTATCAAACCAGATGCTGGAGAGGTGGTACATAATGTTGAAAGTGTATCTTTAATGGCCTTGTCCGCTGGTTTTGATAATAACCTTTCGGGTCGACAAAACGCAATTATATCTGGAATGTTGCTTGGCTACCGAAAAAAAGAAATATTGATGAAACTTGAAGATATTAAAATATTCTCTGAGTTAGACTCTTTTTTTGATAAACCAGTTAAAACTTATTCTTCCGGTATGCGGGCTAGACTAGGTTTTTCCATTGCTATGTATACTTCGCCAGATGTACTTCTGATTGATGAGGTATTAGCTGTTGGTGATGTAGACTTTAGGAATAAAGCAGAGTCTGCACTTAAAGATAAATTAGATTCAAATATTACAGTCGTCTTGGTTAGTCATTCGCAAGTACAAGTGTCAAAATTAGCCGATAGGGTCATCTGGATAGAAAACGGTGTGGTAAGGGAACAAGGTCTACCTAAAGAGGTGTTTCCTCTCTATAACATGAGTTTTTTATTTGATAAGTTGAACCTAAAAATATCTAATTTTGTGCTGGATGAAGATTATATATTTATATTTGAAAACTTGCGTCTTGAAAATGGTATTGTGTTTTTTGATTGTGCTTTCATTGATAAAAGATCCTATAATAGGGATGCACTAGTTGTTGATACACTAGGTTCAACAAGGCTGAATGGGCCGACTGAAACTGTGAGCTACGGCAATAAATTTCCTCAATTCAAGCAAGCTCAAAAATGTCGTTTCTGCGGTGGGAAATTCAATATAGGTGAGCCTAATAACATTTATGTCTTTACTGGAGAGGAAAAAAGAAAAGTGTTAACAATTACGTTGGAATATTATGAAAGATAATAACTTAGAATGTTATAAGAACCTAGTTGATAAAGTTGACATTGTTTCTTTTGATATATTTGATACTGCTATCTTTCGGGACGTAATTAATCCAGTAGATATATTTAAAATTATCGAACAGTTCAAAGGGTTAGATGGGTTCTATAATAGACGCATATTGGCAGAAAAAAATGCAAGAAAAAGCAGTTCTGAAGAAGATGTCTCAATAGAAGAAATATATCGTTTTCTTCCTTATGAATCTGATCTGGAAAAAAGAACCGAATTGGATTTTTGTTCCCAGAACAGTGTAATCTTCGAAGTGTATAAATATGCCCTTAAAAAAGGGAAAAAAATATTCTTTATTTCAGATATGTATCTTGACGAAGAAACCATAAGTAACATGCTGCATAAATGCGGTTATACAACATATGATCAGCTACATATATCGGGTGTTTTAAAGAAAAGTAAAGCTACAGGTAGTCTGTATGATTATGTCAGGTCTATTAATCAGCTTTCTCCCCAAAAATGGCTTCATATAGGTGATAACCTGATATCTGACATTAGCAATGCAAAAAGCAAGGGGTTACTTACTCTTCATTATGTAGCAGTTAGAGAAAAATATAAAAACCTGATATCTACAGTATCTTCAGTTGAGAAATCAATAATAAGAGCAATTCAGATAAATTACTTAGAAAACAATCAGCAGATAAGCTATTGGAATAAATTCTCAGTACTTAATGTTAGTCATATGATGTATTTATTTACATCTTGGATTGTTGATAATGTGAAGGATAATAATTACAAGAATATTCACTTCCTATCTAGAGATGGCTATATACCTTTTGAGATATATGAAATAATTCAAAGCTGTTATAACGAACTACCTAAGCCTAACTATCTTTATGCTTCTAGAAGTGTTTTTCAGTACAGTGAATTACTCCAATATAATAAAGATGATTGTGTCGATTTTATGACAGCAATTAATCCTGCATTAGGCTACTACATTACACCTAGACAAGTATTCTCTAGATATAATTTGGACATGGACAAGGTCTTGTCGGTGTGTTTAGGGTTGGGCTTAGATATTGATGAAGAGATACAGACAAAGCAAAGGCAATTGCTTTTAAAAAAGGCAGTAGTTGAACTTTTTGATCAGATTAAAGCGACCAACTCAAGAAATGACTCAGAATTGAGGGAGTATCTCAAACAGTCTGGCGTTGCTAATGGTACAAATATAGACTGTTTGGTTGATGTTGGTTGGCGAGGTTCGATACACAAATCGATCGAGAAAATAAAAGCTGTAGAAATGGATGGCTTTTATTTTGGAACGATTCCACAAGTGTATTCTGAGATTAAAAGTCGCACATTTGGTTATGCCTTTAATTTAGGTTTGCCAGGCAGCACTTATGAAGAGATCAATCGCAACATTATGATGTTCGAGTTCATCTTCTCTGCTCCTCATGGGAGCTTGGTAGGGTTTAAAAAAGATGCGAATAATGAAGGTGCAATCACCCCTATCTTAGAAGAGTCGTGCCAACAAAGTGATAATCTAAAGGTCAAAAAAGAAATACGGAACGGTGTTATTGATATTGCTAATGAGCTAGTTAAGTATCACAACTATATTAAAAGTTGCTCAATTAAAGAGTCGACTAAAGAATATTTAAACTTTATTGATAATCAGGAAGTTGGGGATCTTATTGCTTTTTCTAAAGTAAATGAATCGCTCGGTGTGTCATTTTCTGAACAAGGGAGTCCGTTTGTATCATGTTACAATCAGGAAGAATTTAATGAAAACTATAAATCATTGATTAAAAATTCAATGCGCAATTTATGGAAGGGGGCTATATTAATTGATGAAGGAAAAGGTAGGAAAAACCTAAAGGCAAGAGTCTATACCTATATGTTAAAAAACCACAATGGCGTCAAGCCAAAGTTAATTAGAATAATGAAGAAAATAAATGAATCTTAAAAATATTAAACAACGGCTGTATAAAGAGCTAGTTTCAAAAAATAAATATATCGAGAACGATTTTCTTTCTGCTGTTGGAGATACTAAAAATAGATTGACTCTACAAGTTGTTTTTTTTGTGCTTGTATTAAATGTCAAGTATCGCTTACTTCGAAAGAAAAACAACCTTTCCTACTTGTTGGGGTTAAACACACCCAGATTGAATGTTGCTTGTCTTAGAGGGCCTGAATCTAACCTGAGTCGTCGTTCAAAATCACAACACTTCGCAAAAAAACTGTTGGACTACGATGTTGTCTCATTCGATATATTTGACACTTTAGTTACTCGCCCGATTAGTGAACCAAGTGATATGTTTATTTTTATGGAAAATGAACTAAATATACAAGGTTTCAGCAAGAAAAGAGTAGAAGTTGAACAAAGCCTACGTTCAATAAAATATGAAAATTCTGGTGGGGCAAGTAGAGAAATAAAATTAATTGAAATTTATAATGAACTAAGCAATAAAGTAGGTATCGATGCAACATATGGTATGGAGTTAGAGCTAAAATTTGAGTTGGAGTTTTGTTCTACGAACCAATATATGTTGGAGGTTTTAGAAATATTGAAAGCAAATAATAAGCCTTGTATTGCGATATCAGATATGTTTTTTCCAAAGGAATATATCGAAAAAATCTTGTCAAAAAACGGTTTATTAGATTATTTCGACCGAGTTTATATCTCATGTGAGTATGAAAAAAGTAAACGAGACATGGGGCTATATGAAGTTGCAGATGCTGATTTTGTCCAAGGAAGAAAAACTGCTCATATTGGTGATCACTACTTGACCGACTTTACTCATGCAAAAGACTTTGGTTGGGACTCATACCACTATCGAAACATCCATTCATATGGTAAAAAACATCGTGCTAATTTTATGTCAAACATGATATCTACAGCTTATGCTGGTATTGTTGACCAAAAGTTGCATACAACACACGAGGTGTTTTCACCCCATTATGAGTTCGGTTATATCTACGGCGGACTATTTTTATATGGATACTGCAACCATATTGATAAGTTTTCTAAGGATAATGGGATCGATAAGATATTATTTTTATCGAGAGATGGTGATGTATTGATAAAAGCATACCAAAAATATTTTGGTTCTATACCTTCGGAGTACTGTCTTTGGTCAAGAAACCCATCAAGGATAATAGCATCTTTCCAGAATCGCTCTGATTATTTGAAGCAATATATTCATGATAAAGTTCACGAAGGGTTTACTCTTGCAGATGTATTGGAAAGTATGCAGCTTTCAGACTTTGCCGAGAAGTTAGACGACTATTCGTTCAACTCCAAATCTATCCTCAATTTAGATAATGCGCTACAATTTGAAAACTTCATTATTGATCATTGGGAAGATATTTTATCTTCTTATGAAAAATATAAATCAGGAACTGAAAAGTACCTAAGACAAGTTATCGGCGACTCGAAACATATATTGGTTGTTGATATCGGATGGCATGGTTCCAGTCCTATAAGCCTTAAAACAATAATTGAAGATATCTATTCAATAGACTGTAAAGTTACAGGGATGCTAGCAGCTACTGCGAATAAAAATAGAGACTATTTAACTCCAATGTTAATGTCAGGTAAGGTCAATACTTATTTATTTTCACCAATAGATAATCGAGAGTTAATGATTAGGCATTCAAAAGTGCGATTGTCTAATGTAATGATGGAGTTGTTTCTTACTGCGAATCATCCAAGTGTACGCGCGATAACGGTAGATAAAGATGATGAGTTAGAGTTTGAGTTCGATATTCCTGAAGTTGAGAACTATCCAATAATTAAGGACGTTCAAGCGGGGATGCTTGATTTTTGTTCTGACTATGATTCAAAATTTAAGGAATACCCTTATATGAAAAACATTCCGGGAAGAGATGCTTACGGACCTATCTACCATATTATAAAGAACAACACATATATTAAAAAGTATTTTAGTGACTATAAATATAATCGTTTGGTCGGAAATATGAAGCAAGAAAACATGAAGCGCCTTGGCGATATTTTAGGTTGAATTTAATATGATATATTACTATGCACTAAGCTCTTATCAGGTTTTGGGTTGTATTTCTCATAAACTAAAATATCATTATGATGATCAAGCTGTTATTTTGGTTTCGAAAGTTAACTATTATCATGATTCTATATGCTATAACTTAGAAAAAACGGGCATCTTTAAAGAGGTTCATGCTGTAGATGATAATTTAGCTAAGTCTTATTTGAATAGAACTATTACACCTGATGAAGCAGATTATGATAATCTAAAATCTAGCTTATCAAGTTTTCGGACTAATGCTCCGAGTATTTATCCAATCGAATTCGCTACTGGACATAAATATTATACTTACCTTGATCATTGGCCTCTTGGTATTTTACTCAAGCTTAATGATATTCCATATAGTTTTCTTGAAGATGGCGCTGGAATGTTTTTTAGGTACGATAGAGCGCTTGATATGCTCAAGTCCACGGATGATTATATATATAGATTGACAATAAAGTTAGGGTTAATAGGGCGAAACCCTTTGGTTGAGAATATTTATTTGGATACGAACTCGCAGCCGAATAATAAAAATAATGAAGATGAGTACAAGAATCTTGTTGACTTTAATTTGGAGAAAGTACTTGATGAACTGTCTCTTGTTGATGTTGAACTTATTCTCTCCGTCTTCGGTGCTCATAAGCAAGAGGTGGATGAAGGGGAAACATCAACCTTGTTCCTAACCCAGAACTTTGTCAATCTGAATTTATTGTCAATGGAAGAACAGAAAAATTTATTTACCTTACTAGTGGACTATTTTTCTGATGGGAACCAACTATATATAAAACCTCATCCATTCGACTTTCACCCCAATTATGATGATTGGTTCGATAATGCAATAGTCATCGATAAGAAAGTACCGTCGGAATTGCTTAGGTTTATAATTCCGAAGAATTTTGACCAAGGGTTAACTGCTTCCTCAACAGGTATTCATGCTTTATCAAACATAATAGGAAAGAGTTTAGTTTTTGATGATGACATTCATATAGCATATACCGGAATGCATAGGTTGTTTGTTACTTTATCCATGCTTAAGTTTATTTCAGCTGATAAAGTTGTTTTTGTTAATAACAAATGTAAGCAAATCCTTAACTTTAATCAATATTTCGGTCTTGATATCGACATTTGTGAAAGCATCGATTCAGTGGACGCCTCTTATCGTGGTAGTCTAGTTTTGGAATCTGTTGAAGATGCATCAGAATATTTCACACAAATAGAAAGACTTAAGTATGTGGACAACATATTCATACTTAATTCTGAAAAGAGTGATATGACATTTTTACCGAATGTAGACAGTACTGACTTCTACTTATATCATCAGGTTATACAAGCTGCTAAGCAAAAAAATGATGGTTCAATAACTATTTCAGAAGAGGATGTTTTTGTAATGTCTCGTAATAAAAAATCAAATGAAGAACTTCTCAAGTTCGAGCTAGAGAAATATTTTTCTAATAGTAACGAGCAAATAAGAGTTTCGTATAATATTGATGATCAATATCTTTCTAAGAGATTTAATCGAGCGTTAGTCCGCTCACTAGAGGCCAGAATATTAGAACAGGAAAAACTAATTTCTAAGTTAAAAAATAAGGAAATCATATGAGCAAGGTCGTTGCATTTGTACCAGTCAAGTTAAATAATCAACGTTTCCAAGGGAAAAACATAAAAAAGCTAGATAACGGTAAGCCATTAATTAGCTATATTTTAGAAACTTTAACAAAGTCAGCCTGCTTAGATGAAATTTATGTTTATTGTAGTAGTGAAGAGATTATAGAGTATTTACCTGAAGGAGTTCATTTTCTAAAAAGATCGGAATCTCTTGATCAAGATACAACGTTAATTAATGACGTTATGAGCTCTTTTTCGAGAGACGTTGACTCTGATATTTATGTACTTGCGCATGCTACGGCTCCGTTTATAAAGCGTGAATCTATTGAAAAAGCTGTTAACGCAGTTGCTACTGGAGAGTTTGACTCTGCTTTAACTGTAGAAGAAAAAAATGAGTTTCTTTGGTTGGATAACAGAGGACCTTCAAATTATGACAAAAAAACAATCCCTAGAACTCAAGATCTAGAAGCGTTTTATATTGAAACAACTGGATTGTATGTATATAAAAAAGAAGTTGTACAAGCGGAACGAAGAATTGGTGACCGACCGACTTTGATTCCAGTCGATAAGATTGAATCTATAGATATAAATGAGGAAATAGATTTCATAATCGCAAACGCAATATCAAAAGTTCTCTAAGGCTTACTATGAAATTATTGATTAATATTATTAAAGATAACTTGGGCACAATTTTGAGTTTGAGACAACTCAAGGAAATGAAAGACGATGGGAGCTTCGTATCTAAGGGTGATTTGCTTGTTGAAAGTTTGGTTAATGACTTTGTGACTGAACACTATCCAGGACATACTCTAATATCTGAAGAAATGCATTGCTCTGGAGCTTACGAAGAATTTGAATGGAATGAGAATGGTTCTTATGTTGTTTTAGACCCAATTGATGGGACTGAAAACTTTGTCAGTGGTTTAAAAGAATGGGGCGTGGGTATTTCAGTCTTTACTGATGGCGAACATGTTGAATCTTTGATCTATCTTCCAGAGCTTGACGACTATGCTTTGTCGGGTGAAAAGCAAATTCAATATGAATCAAGAATTGTTGGTTTGTCTTCCTCGCTGACTAAGTCTGACCTCGTTAACTTGGAAGAGGGCTTTGAGTATAGGATCATAGGGTGTTCTATGTACAATACTCTTAACGCTGTCCGAGGGGCTTACAAACGTTTTGAAAATGTAAAAGGCGTTAACTGCTGGGATATTTTACCTGGCTTGAACCTAGCATTAGAGAATAACAAAAAAGTACTTGTCGACGGGAAACCATACCAAGGTCAACTACTGTTTCCGACGCAAAAGTATAAGATAGTGATAGAGAGTGATTAATTATGTTATTACTTGACCCCGTATTTAGTAGTTTTGAAAAATCTGGCAAGACTAAAATTGCAGTTATAGGAAAAGGTTCATCTTTAGACTCTATCGAGTTAGATAAACTAGCTGAATTCTTTGTTATAAATATTAACGACTCAGAAACTATCTACCCTGGAGATATTGGTATCTACCATTATAAATGGGTTGAGGAATTTTTATCAGAACAAGGGGGGAAGTGTCCACTATATGTGACTTCTTTACCTGCTGATAATACTAATAGTCTAAAAGTTGAGCACCTATATGAAGGCCCTGAACATCTTGCTCCAATACAAGAGCGGTTTTTTGATGCGGACTTTTACTTAGAAGATGCTACTATTATTTCTGCTCTGAAATTGTGTAATCTAATTTCAGATTATACCAGAACCAAAATCCCTGTTTATTTGCTTGGGTTTGATTTCACTCTGACTTCCGGATATTCTAAATATACAGAAGGTCGTATAGCTTTTGGTGAAGATAACTTTATAGAAAGTTTGTTAAATAATCAGAAGGCTTATCTAGAACTTATTTTAGAGGCGAAGAAGCATCTATCCATAGAAATAGTACACATTGGCTACTGTTCTTTTAGTTCTTCAACCCCAGAATTGTTTAACAAGAAAAACTTCTCTAAAGGTATGTTAAATGTTCGCGATACCTCAGAATATAAAGTACCAGATAGAGAATTTAATGTTCAAGTGATTGCAGAGATTACTACAAACCATTTCGGCGATTTAGACTTATTAAAGAAAATGATTATTTCTGCGTCGGAATCTGGTGCTGATTGTATAAAATTGCAAAAACGTAATGTATCTACATTTTATTCACCAGAAGAACTTGCTAAGCCTTATTCATCCCCATTTGGAGACACGTTTGGGGATTACAGAAGGGGCTTAGAACTCGACGCTGATGCTTTTATGAAAGTTGATCAATGGTGTAAAGAATACGGTATAAAATGGTTTGTATCTGTCTTAGATATTGAGTCATATCATTTCATGAAGCAATTCAACCCTTACATGTTGAAACTTCCTTCAACAATTTCTGAGCACAAAGATTTATTAGAACTGGTTGCTAAAGAGTACAAAGGAGCTGTCGTTATTTCTACTGGAATGACAGATACTGCATACGAAGAGTATATTCTGAATCAGTTTTCTAATTGTAAGGAATTGTACTTATTACAATGCGTCTCTTCTTACCCTACTGCTAATGAAGATGCAAATGTTGGTGTTGTTAGGCATTATAGTGAACTTGCTTCTACCTATACCAATGTTCTTCCTGGCTACTCAAGTCATGATATTGGCTCACTCTGCTGCCAATTAGCTGTAGCTGCAGGTGCCGTAATGGTTGAAAAGCATGTTAAGTATGGCAATACCCCATGGGCTCACTTTGACAATGTGGCTATTGATATGCTAACTGATAATTTTAAGAGTTTTGTCAGTGACATTAGGTTAGCTGAGGTATGTACGGGCTCTAATAAAAAGTCAGTTCTTGAAAGTGAACACCACAAGTATAAGATATCCAAATAATGAAAATTGGTGTAATTATATGTATTTACAAGCCTCATTATTCTATGCTCGAGGAGCAAGTGCGAAGTATAAGCAATCAGCGTAAAAAAGTTGATACTATTTATTTTTTCGATGATTCGCCAGAAGAAGCATTTGAGTCAAATTGTAAATTTATATCTGAGTTGTTCACTGATCCTCAGGCACCATCTTTCGAGGCCCATCAAGGGCCTCGAAAGGGAGTTATTGAGAACTTTCTTTCGGCACTCAATTATGTGAAAGAAGATGTAATATTTTTCAGTGATCAAGATGATACATGGTTACCTAATAAAGTTGAGCTATTTGCTAAAGAGTTTGAACATACCAAAGAAGCAAAGTTAGTATTCTCTGATGCTAAGGTAGTGAGTGAAGACTTAACAAATTTATCTGATAGTTTTATTCAGTATCTAGATTTACCTCACCTTGTTATTGAAGATGATACAATATTAGTTAAAAATTGCGTCCAAGGCGCAAGTATGGCGATTAATTCAACTTTGGCCGATATTGTTTTGGAATCTAGCTCATATGTTGATAATAAAAATATTCCGATGCATGATTGGTGGATAGCGGTTTTAGCAAGGTTTTTTGGCGAATATACTTATATCAATGAGCCTACATTACTATATAGACAACATGAGAATAACTTGGTTGGGGCTAATAGACGAACACTTAAAGATAGATTTAGGTTGGATTACTTAATTGTTTTATATAAAGTTTTATATCAAACATATAAAGTGAATGAAATATATTACTCAAGTAGCGATAAAGTTCACCTTAGAAGGTTGAAAATCAGAGGTGTTAGCTTTGTTAAAATTATAATAATCAAAACAGTTTCATTCTTTTCTTATTTAAATTCACGGTTAGGTTGAATTGATAATGTAAAATATGTGACTGATGTATGAAGTTAACTTTTTATTGAAAAAAATAAGTTATAGTACTCTTGATGTAGTATAAAAATGTTTTCGAAAATAAATTTCGGTTTGAATGTCGTGCTAAATGCAACCCTTTAAATTGAGGGTAGTAAATTATATTTATATTAGCTTCTTTTGCTCTTCTGCAAATGTCAACATCTTCAAAGTACATAAAGTATTTCTCATCAAAGCCTTGTAACTGCTTGAAAGTTTTGTACTGGAATAATAGAAAGGAACCGGCCGCCCAGTCTATTTTTATTGGTGATGTAATTTCACTTTTGTCATAATAATCTGTCCGTTTTATTCCTAAAATACTTTTAATAGGATTTGCTAGTGATGGAAATTTCCGAATTGAGTTATCGAATTCAGTCATTTGTCTATTTTTAAATAAGTTTATCGTTGAAATAGGGACTGCATTTTTAGTGACTTGATTAAGAAGTTCATTGATAACGGTGCTTATGATTTCCACATCTGGGTTAAGTACTAAAAAATGGTCATTTTCTTTCATCCCTAGCTCTTGCTCTGCATAATGAAATGTTTCATTGTTATTTTCAGCAAACCCTTTTGTATCAACTCCTTGTATTAAAATAATATTTGAGTCAAGGCAGTATTCTTTTAAAACCTCAGTTGCAGTAGTGTTTGATTTGATAATGACTGTATGTTCTTTAGCAAAGCTTTTAAGAGTTGAGCTTGAACAGATCATGTTATCGTGCATATGATTTACAACTGATATATATAATGCCATTTAAAAGCCTCTATTTTGGTTTATACCCGGTTGGTGAGTCGAGCAAAATTTTCATTATACATTCTTCATCGAAGTTATGGCAGCATGCATCTAGTCGGCTTAGGAGAGGGTGCATTTCGTTCCAATTTAACATTTGTTCTTTTGCTGTCATAATCTTTTTATGCCCACTCCCTTCAACGTTGTCCCCTATCAGCAACTCTTCATAGAGTTTTTCTCCAGGACGTAATCCAGTGAACTTTATACTAATGTCACCTTCTTGGGAGGCTCCTTCAATGTTTTCTTGCATGCCCATCAAATGAATCATACGTTTTGCCAAGTCTAGAATCTTAACCGGTTCGCCCATATCAAGAACAAAGACTTGTCCGTTGTGGCCCATTGCACCAGCTTGGATAACAAGCTGAGCGGCTTCAGGAATTAGCATAAAGTAGCGAATGATATCTGGGTGAGTTACGGTTACCGGACCACCACACTTAATTTGCTTTTTAAACAGTGGAACAACGGATCCTGAAGATCCTAAAACATTGCCAAAGCGTACCATTGTGAAATTGGTGGTGTCTTGCTTATCTGCCAACGCTTGAAGAACCAACTCAGCCATACGCTTGGTCGCGCCCATTACGTTAGTTGGTCTTACTGCTTTATCTGTTGAGATGAGAGTAAAGTTCTTTACACCTGTTTGGATTGCAGCTTCAGCGCAAGCAAGTGTCCCAAACACATTGTTGCGAACACCTTCAACAATATTATCTTCAACTAAAGGGACATGTTTATAAGCTGCAGCATGGTAAACCGTTTCAATTCCGTGAGCTATCATCAGTTTTTCTAAGCGGTTTTGTCTCTGAACGGAGCCTAGAGCTGCGACTATTCGAGTCTCGCTTTTTAAGTTGATTTTAGTCGAATTTAGTTCTTGATCGATTTTGTAAAGGTTGTATTCATTTAGCTCAAACAAAACGAGTGTTTTGGGTTTTTGTGACATGATTTGGCGACATAACTCAGAGCCGATAGATCCTCCGGCGCCAGTAACCATCACATTCTTATTAAAAATGTTTTGTGCTAGAAGTGCCTTGTCAGGGTCCACTGCAGCTCTTCCGAGTAGATCTGCAACGTCTAAGTCTTTTACGTCAGTTGCTGTAGCTTTTCCTGCCGCAATATCTTCTACTGATGGAACGGATTGCACTGCGATTGGCCAATGTGACAATTTTTCAACCAATCTCAAACGCTCCCCTTTATTAATCCCATTAATTGCTAAAAGTAGTTTTACGGGTTGATAAAGTGATTGGAGGTGTTCAAATTCACTTGGGTGATGGACTTTAAGTCCAAATAATATTTGACCTGATTTTGTTGGATCATCATCAAGTAATACGACTGGATTGTATTCGTCTCCCTGAATCAGAGCATACGTTAAGTCACGACCAGTCGCTCCTGCGCCATAAATAAAGACATTGGGTTTCTGGCGTTTAAACCAGTGATAATAAATTGAACGGATGAGTATTCTGGGGCCACCTAACGTCAGGGTTGCTAAACCAGCATATATAAACGGAACACTTCTAGGTATGAATGAGTGGAAAAAAAAGCCACTCATTATTAAAGCGAGGGTTGAAATTATAACGCCAAAGAAAATGTTGCCCACGGCTGGTAGCATCATATAACGCAAGACCGCTCGGTACATTCCTAATTTAACAAAACTATAAATTGTGATTGATACCGTCGCAAATAGTGTAATTAGTTCTTCAATTTCGACTTCAAAAAAGGCATTTCCAAGCCTTAAGGCGATAGCTAGATAGAGGGAGATAATGATAGCGAAAATATCATAGCCAATACTGATAAAACGCTTATTTTTGCGCTTGGCATTTAATAGTTGCTGTAGTGGCCTGATCATTGCGTCCCTTAGTATGCGACTGAGTATATCAAATTTAATATTTATAGTTTTTTAGAAGGTATTTTAATGCTCTTAAGTGCGGTACGCTAGTTTAAATTGATGGTTATGCGGTACTCTATTGTTTTATTGCTATGCTTGCTCGTTATTTGCTCGTCATTTGTTCGGTTGAGGTCGCTTTGTTATGAATATCCTAGTCACAGGTAGCACTGGTTTTGTAGGTTCTAGAATTGTTGAGTTAGCTAGAGAGCGTGACTGGGCAGTCATTCCGGTTGTGCGTAAGCAAATAGAGCCACTAACTAATAGCTTGGTTATCCCTTCCATTGATGCTTCTACCGATTGGTCTAGTGCATTTGAAGGTGTGGATTGTGTTGTTCATTGTGCTGCTCGAGTGCATCAAATGAATGAGAGTGCGCAAGGTGCTTTAACTGCCTATCGAGATATCAACACCCTTGGCACTTTGAACCTAGCGAAGCAAGCCGCTGAAGCGGGCGTTAAAAGGTTTGTATTTGTCAGCTCTATTAAAGTTAACGGTGAATTTAGTGAGCCAAATTTACCCTTTGAGCCGAATTTAAAGAATACTCCGCAAGACCCTTATGGCTTGAGCAAGTATGAAGCTGAAGTTGAGCTGGCTAAGCTTTCAAAAGATACAGGGCTAGAAGTGGTTATCATCAGGCCTCCATTAGTTTATGGGCCTGGCGTCAAAGCAAATTTCTTATCTATGATGCGTTTGATTGATAAAGGCATTCCGTTACCGTTTGGTGCTATAAAGAACCAGAGAAGCTTGGTTTATTTGGATAATTTGTCCGATTTGATACTAACTTGTTGCGAGCACCCTTCAGCTCCGGGCTATACCTTCTTAGCTTCTGATGATCAGGATGTATCGACAACTCAATTGATGCAAACCATCGCTCATACTATGGGGAAATCACCGCGATTAATTCCAATCCCAATGTCTTGGATACAAGCTGGATCGTCAGCTTTAAAAAAGAAGCACATAGCTCAAAGGATCTGTGGCAACCTCCAGGTTGAGATAGGTTTGACGAAAGAGACCTTGGGATGGAAACCCCCTGTAAGTTTTGAGCAAGGGATCAAAAGAACCGTAGAAGCTTACTTGAAGTCGCATTGATGCGTTTTTAGGTAGTTTATGGCTTTCTTATCCATAAATTCTTCAGGTATCCTTTATTGATTAGTGGTGCTTATAGTGCCCCCACGTTTTCAATCCGAATTTGATAGGACACATATTTTGATTCGTTTGTTAGATTTTACTTTTGCTTTCTTTGGCCTGTTGTTTCTATGGCCAGTATTTCTCGTGATTTGTATCCTTGGTTACTTTGATACGGGGTCGCCTGTCTTTTTTCAAACACGAGTAGGGCGCAACAAAAAACCATTCACTTTAGTAAAATTTCGCACCATGCCAGTGGAAACAAAATCTGTTGCGACTCATCTAGTTGGAGCGAGTTCTGTGACTAAGCTCGGTGGATTCCTGCGTAAGACCAAGCTTGATGAGCTGCCTCAGCTGTACAACGTACTTAAAGGTGAAATGAGCTTAGTCGGTCCAAGGCCATGTTTGTTCAACCAAAAAGAACTGATCGATGAGAGGGAGTCAAGAGGGGTTCTCTCTGTTAGGCCTGGTGTAACGGGTTTAGCTCAAATTAATGATATCGATATGTCGACACCTAAGTTGCTGGCGGAGTGGGATAAAAAGATGATTCAAAAGTTATCAGTAAAACTCTATTTTCTTTATATTATACAGACAGTTTCAGGCAAGGGTTCTGGAGATAGGGTGTAGTGAGGAATAGCCTAGGTAAGTCGAGCGGATTAATTAAGCAGGGGGTTCAACTTGGTTCTCTTAAGGTTACAGGGGCAATCGGGGCTTTACTAGTTAACTTATTACTGGTTCGCTTATATCAACCAGAGATTATTGGGCAATATTTTATTTCTCTCGGTATTCTTGTTTTTGTATCACAATTGGCTACATTGGGAGGGGGGCGATTACTCGTAAAGAATATTGCCGCCAGTTATGACCTAAAAGAAAAATACTGCGCTATTTCTGCTGCTTTTTTGCTTTCCTTATTGGGTGCATTGATCTGTTTTGGATTGTATTTTGGGGTGTTAGTTAGGTTGCTTGACTTAACTGTTGAACTAGGTTTATTTGAAATATACGCAATGTCATTGTTTTTTTTAACGATGACTATATTTCAAGGTCATAATAAAGCTCCTTTGGGGGCGTTTTTTCAATTTGTTTTACAACCTTTTATATTTGTTGTTTTAGTTCTGAGTGTACCTAAATATTCTCTTATTAAATTGTATTCTTTTAGTGTCTTTTTGACGCTAGTTATTGCGCTAGGTTATTTGATTAAAATGGGTGATATAGGGTTTAGTCGAATATCAGTTGCTGAGTTAAATAAGACATTCAAAAGCACATTGCCATACCTGTCGATTATGGTTCTTGGTCTTGCGGTTACACATCTGGTGCTGCCTTTATCTTCATTTTGGTTAGATGATAAGAGTATTGCAGTGATGGGAGTTACTGCTCGTTTAATGAATGTTTTGTTCTTTGTAGTTGTTGGAGCAAGAATATTACTTTTACCTCGTTTTACTCAAGCGGTGAGTCTTAAAGATTCAAAAGCAGTATTGAAGTTGGGTTATGTGGGGGCATTCTTTCCTGTCGTTACCATGCTGTTTGGTGTAATGATTATATTTGTTTCCAGTGAAGATATTATGAGGATGTTTGGGGAGGAGTATGTATCTTTTCATGAATTATTGATTTATAGCTCACTATTGCTGATTCCTGCAGCTTTTTTGGGGTGGACTGAAAGCTTTTTAATAGCCCAAAATAAATTAGGCTATATTACTATTTCAACAATTATGTCAGCACTAGTCGTTTTTGTTTTACTCGCTGTGTTAACTATTAACTATGGAGTATGGGGGGCTGTGTTAACCTCGATTGGAGGAAAAACTATTTATACTTTATTCACGGCTTACTTTTCATGTAATTTTCAAAGGAGCGTACAGAAAAGTTAATTCTTATATTGAGCAATTAAAACAATATCACCGCTGTGTGTGAATAGTTTTGACTTTACTATTGACCATAAGGTTCCCAATACTCGGTGTTTTTTACCTGATTTTATTCTTCTATCTTGATCAAAATATAGTGCTTTTACTTCAAAGTTCAATCCTTTGATAAGCTTTACAAAGGTGATTGGTGTAAAAGTGTAATAGTGGTCATTACTGACTTTTTCTCTTTGTAGTAATAGAGCGGGGAGCGCATGTTTTATATTGTATGCATTTGGTACCGCAAAAATAACTTGTTTGGTTTTTACAGTGTTCATTACTTTGTTTATGAAGCCCGTTAAATCAATCATATGCTCTAAAACATGAGACAAAACGACATAATCATACTCTTCCTCTAGATACTTACTTCGACCGTTGAATATGTCGCAATGATCAACATGGTATCCTTTTTCTTGCAGTAATTTAACGCCCTTTTCATTGATATCAAGTCCTGCCGTATAGCTGGCTTTCTGGGAAATATTGTGGAATTGATGTTCTCCTTGTTCTATGTACTTTTGCATAGAGAGCATATCAATCATATCTACACAGCCAACCACTAAAACTCGCTTATCTTCACATAGTTCCGGGATTGAGTGTCGTCGGATATCTAGTACCGCCACTTTTTTAAATGAAAGTTGAGCATTATCCCCAACTTTAGTGGATGTAGTTATTATGTTCACTATTGTTTCCTTTTATTAGTTAGGAGGTTGTAATTCTTGAAGTAAATGTTGGTGATAAAGGACAACATCACTGGCTTTCCAGTCTTGATAAAAACAGTTTCCATAAAGGGTTACTGGTTTTTCAAGGAGTAAAGAATGTAACCCTCCAGTGGAGTTTATTGTATATATATGCTCACTTTGAAGAACGCTTTCAAGTAAAGCTCCTTGGTTGCAAATGAGGATGCCTTCTTGTTTACAAAAATGGATTTGTTCCTGTATTACGCAAAGTTGTTTTTCTCCAGGGTGAAGCCGAACGATAAGGGGGAGTCCTTTTGATTCTGAGTCTTGGCGTGCTTTTTTAATTGAGTCAATGGCATTTGTATTAGATTGAAATAGAGTTTGTGAATCTTGTGCTACTTGACCTATGAATAAATTGAAGTTACTTGGGCGTTGTAAGCTCTTATGGCTATGAATTACCTTTCTAACTCGATAGATCTCTATTGCTGTTTTTAATTGCTGCAAGGGCGATGAATGAGGTGCTGTTGTTTTTAGGCAATAAAAGCCTATCAGGTTCACAAACTGTTCTAGAGCTTTGCTTAATATTGATGAGTCAACGTGTGGTGGACGAAAAGTTAGTAATCGTTTTTTTAGCAGTTCTATTTCTCTAGGCATCACAGTACGAGTTCTTCGTAATTCTTCTATTTTATGATGATGATCTGCATCCGCATTTACCCCTGTATAACTTGACTGGTATTTATTCGGGAAATTAGCTATTTCAAAGTAACGAATATTATGATGTGTAGTCTTTATTTCTAAAGCGACGTATTGAAACCCTGAGAATACCCATAGTTCATCATTTGGTTCTACTAATTTTTTAAAGTTACTTCGGTTAATACCATATTGATATTCTCTTTGTCCCTTAATCTCTTCAATGCTTGACTGCACTGTGTTTTTCTTAACTTTACTTTGTCTAAGTAAAATATGGCTGCCAGGATACTTTTTTGTTTTTGCTAGCGTATAGGTATAGATGTTCGAATGAAGTACATAAGAGGGTGTAGTATTTTCATTCTTAAGGACTCGTTGGAAAAATTCAAGTCGAGTGGCATTGTCAATGAGTATATGTACTACTTTTTTTTGCTTCATTACGCAGACCCATCAGTTGTTAGTAAGGTCCTAACCGTTTTTATTGCGATAGTTAAATCTAACTCGAAGCTGTAGTGCTTAATATAATAGAGATCATAACCTAGCTTTGTCTGCGTTGATTCTGAATTGTCGGTATATCCTTGATTTATCTGTGCCCAGCCGGTGACTCCTGGCTTTACCGTGTGGCGATAGTTGTAAAATGGGATTTTCTGTTTGTAGGACTTAACAAATTCAGGTTGCTCAGGTCGAGGGCCAATTAGGGACATATCTCCCTTTAATACATTATAAAACTGCGGTATTTCATCCAATCTAAATTTTCTTAACCAAGCACCAATAAAATGAATTCGATGTTTTTCTTGAGTAGCAAATTGTGTACTTTTGATTGATGCTAAATTGTACATGGTTCTGAATTTATACAGAGTAAATGTTGTGCCATTTTTGCCAACTCGAGTTTGGGTGTATATTACTTTTCCTGGATCTTGTATATAAAGTAGAGCTGAAATAATAGAGCATAAAATAAGAGTTATAGGCAAAAATAGTAAGATAAGAGTTGCTTCTAGTACCGACTTTATTTTTAAGTATCTAGAGTTTGGGATGAGAGATTGTAAGGTGGTTTCGGATAAATGAGTAGTTGATACTTGTTTATTTAATCGCTCAGTAATCACTTCTGAATGATAAACGGGTATTTGAGCAAGAGCACAATCTGCAAGGAATTGAGCTGTATCTCTTGAGTGTATTTCATGGAGATTAGTAACCAGTCCATCGGAGTTTTTTTTGATTTGATGTAGTGATATGTCTTTTTGATACTGATATACGGTAATGTTTTTATAACGTGAGTCAACATTATCTACTGACCCAGCAAGAGAATATAGTGTAATTTTTTGTTTTTTATGTAAACGATAATAGATGAGAATCCAAATAAAGGTTAAGGCAGCCCCTATAAGCAAAGCAGGACGAGAGTAATCTATTCGGATGAGTGTAATAAATAGAGCTGAAACGCCATAACTACTTATCAGTGTAATAATGAACTCATGCTGTTTATTTGAAAATAGTCTATTTTTTGATGGAAGAGTATAAGTAGTTAATAAAAATACAAACATAACCAAAACCATAGAATTAAGAACAGTGTTTGGTAAATGAGAGTATGTGAATAGACACCAACTTGTTATGATTAATTGAATGCTAAGAAGTGCCAATGAATGTTGGATCGTATAAAGCTTCATAGTAATTCGTATATTGTATTTCCTGTGGTGGAGTGTATCAAAATTTTAGGTTAGCAGCGAGGTTATAAGGTGCAGGTTTTTCCTAAATTTAGGGAGCTTAATCTCAATTTTCGACCTGTTTTACTCAGCTTTCATTCCAAGATCTAGATTAATGACCAAACTTAGTAAATCCTGGGTCACTGACGTTTGGATTGGTGAAGGAGCATGCTAACAATGACAACAACACAACCATTGCGGATCTAGTTTGACTCATGCGAACTAGCTCATTAACCAAGCGTGCATTGTTACTAGTTCCGATAATGGAGGCCAGCATTCTGGGAATTGGTTATCATCGGGAGCTAGGTGTTAGTTGTCAGAATTTATATGCTTCAAACTAGCATTGGTAAAAAGGGTGCTTCGATCATAAGTATTCTCTTTTAGATAGCGTTGTATGAAGAGTTAGAACCTTACGTGCTGATGCGTGAATTTAAGAAGCAACAACACTCAAGTTTGTTAGACTTATCCGATAAACAAAGCTTTAAGCAAGCTGGCCTGATGGATTAGCGATCACCGAATACTTAGCCTCTGCGGAATTATTTATAAAAACTTTAATTTGGAAATAAAGCATTGGTCACCATCAAATGACGCTTTTTTTCATATTCGATCATCCTACCTGCGCCCTTTCTTGATCTTCCGCTACAGTTTTGACTGTAAACTGTAGTAAAATTACGCTAATTTGTTTTTATACCGATTTATTTTGAATTGAACGAGGTCAGTCCTATGTCAGCTAAGAAGCCAATGGCTCTAGTGATCCTTGACGGTTACGGTTACCGTGAAGACAACCAAGACAACGCTATCGCGAACGCTAAGACTCCAGTTTTAGACGGTCTTATTGCTAACCAACCTAACACGCTAATCTCGGCTTCTGGCTTAGATGTAGGCCTACCTGATGGCCAAATGGGTAACTCTGAAGTGGGTCACACCAACATTGGTGCGGGTCGCGTGGTATACCAAGATCTTACTCGTATCACTAAGTCAATTTCAGACGGCGAATTCGGCCAAACTGAAACGCTAGTGAACGCTATCGATAAAGCGGTGAAAGCTGAGAAAGCGGTTCACATCATGGGCCTTATGTCTCCAGGTGGCGTTCACTCTCATGAAGATCACATCTACGCAGCTGTTGAAATGGCAGCAGAGCGTGGCGCAGAGAAAATCTACCTGCATGCATTCCTAGACGGCCGTGATACGCCGCCACGCAGCGCAGAAAACACACTAGCACGCTTCCAAGAACTGTTCGCTAAGCTAGGTAAAGGCCGTGTGGCTTCGCTTATTGGTCGTTACTACGCAATGGACCGTGATAACAACTGGGATCGCGTTCAAGAATCTTACGACCTGCTGACTCAAGCAAAAGCAGAGTTCACATTCGACACTGCAGTAGCTGGCCTAGAAGCGGCTTACGCTCGTGACGAAAACGATGAGTTCGTTAAAGCGACGGAAATCAAAGCAGAAGGCGAAGAGTCTGCCGCTATCGTTGATGGCGATGCGGTAATCTTCATGAACTACCGTGCTGACCGTGCTCGTGAAATTACACGTGCATTCGTTCCTGATTTCGACGGTTTTGCTCGTAACGTATTCCCAGCGATCGATTTCGTAATGCTGACTCAATACGCGGCAGACATTCCACTTCTATGTGCATTCCCACCGGCTTCTCTAGAGAACACTTACGGTGAATGGCTATCGAAGGAAGGTAAAACACAGCTACGTATCTCTGAAACAGAGAAATACGCGCACGTGACGTTCTTCTTCAACGGTGGTAAAGAAGACGAGTTTGAAGGCGAAGAGCGCCAGCTTGTTGCTTCTCCAAAAGTAGCAACGTACGACCTACAGCCAGAAATGAGCGCACCAGAGCTAACTGAAAAGCTAGTTGCAGCAATCAAAGGCGGCAAATACGACGCGATCGTTTGTAACTTCCCTAACTGTGACATGGTTGGCCACACTGGCGTTTACGATGCAGCAGTTAAAGCCGTAGAGTCGCTAGACGAATGTCTTGGTAAAGTGGTTGAAGCAATCAAAGAAGCTGACGGCCAACTGCTTATCACCGCAGACCACGGTAACGCAGAAATGATGGTTAACCCAGAAACGGGTGGCATCCACACTGCACATACTAACTTACCAGTGCCGCTTATCTACGTAGGTAACAAAGACGTTGAGTTCAAAGAGGGCGGTAAACTGTCTGACTTAGCACCAACGATGCTTTCTTTATCTGGTATCGCAATCCCGGCAGAAATGTCAGGTGATGTGATCGTTAAGTAATTAAATAGTTGTTTGGCTCAGCGGTTCACGTTGAGCTTTAACGATTTTGAAAGCCCGCACTTAAAAGTGCGGGCTTTTTTATAGATGTGAGATACGAGTAAGCGAGATGAGAAGAGCTTAAGAACGGATGCGTGATGTGAGATACGGGTAAACGAGTAGCGAAGAGCTTAAGGACAGGTATTGGGTAAGAAAAACATGCAGGGGAGAACATAAGGGCACGACCTTAAACAAAAGACGAAAAGAACAGTCTTGATGAATATCGAAAGAGTGACATTTCTTGAATGATTAGGTAGCTTAAGGCTCATACTATACTTGTCTTTTACCTTATATTTAGGCTGTTTATATGAACTCAAACCCAGACCGTTGGAAGCAACGACTGCAAAACTTAATGAAAGCGCAGCAAAGGCTTGAGAGAGCGTGCTCACAAGATAGCTACAATGAGTTAGAGCTCGCTGGGTTAGTACAAACTTTTGAATTTTCTTTCGAACTGACATGGAAGACCCTTAAAGACTTACTTGAGTTTGAAGGGTTTGATGTGGCTTCGCCGAGGAGCGTTTTTCGTACGGCCTTAGAGGCTAAGCACCTGTCTTCGGAGCAGTGTGAGATTATGCTTGAAGCACTCATAAAACGAAATTTATTGTCCCACACCTATGATGAGGAAAATGTCCTTGAAGCTCAGTCACTGATCTTAGAGTCATTTTCACCAGTGATAGGGCAAGTCACACTCTATTTAAAGCTTAAATGTGATCAAGAGGGTCAATGCGAACAAGAGGTTAAATGTGATCGATAGTTATTTGGTTAAACCAGACTCGGTCGGCCTTAAGCCTCATCAGTATCAGTTGATTGAGGATATTGTTTTGAGTCATGCCGCAGTCATTCATGCCTGGGTATTCGGTTCTAGAGCCCTTGGAACTTATAAAGATAACTCCGACATCGATATTGTTATCGAGGGGCATGGGATTTCGTTAAGTGTCGTCGCAGGCTTGCAAGATCGTTTAGAACAATCGTCACTTCCGTTCAAGGTTGACTTGCTCGTTAAACATAGAATTACATCGAATGAGCTACTTGCCCATATTGACACTTATGGGATTAAACTAAAGTAACCGAACGTATTATTATCAGCGTAACGGTGATGTTGATTCTTGAACCGATTGTTTACGTTTTGCCAGTTTATCTCGAATCTGAGTACCTGAATTGACTCGGTCATGTTTTTTATCATCAATAGAAAACGATAATAGTTTCATTGGCGCTATAGCTCCATCTCTACGCTTTCGATCTTCATAAGATTCAATCGTATCAGTGGACATTACCATCACCTCTTTGTATGAAATTTTAAATATAGACTATATGTTGTCTGGTGATAATGGCGCTTCTTGATGGCGAAATTTTATATTATTGATCTAGTGAGATAAGGTTTACTTCTTTTTATTTAAGATCGAACGCTCAAAATCTAACAACCACTCTTTGCGATTCATACCGCCGGTGTAGCCGGTTAATGTTCCATTCGCGCCGATGACTCTATGGCAAGGCACAACAATACTAAATGGGTTCTTGCCGTTCGCACCACCCACTGCTCTTACGGCTTTTGGGTTATCCATTATTTTCGCTTGCTCACCGTAACTGATGGTTTCGCCATAAGGAATGGTTGTTAAAGCTTGCCAAGCTACTTTTTGAAAGTCAGTGCCTTTTATCGCTCTTAATGGCAAATCGAATTCTATTCGATGACCTGCGAAGTACTCATCTAACTGTTTCGCTGCCAGTTGGCAAAGGTCATCTGGATTGCTAATCATTAGCTCTTCGTGATTTACATGGTCAATTTCAATAAGCGACACACCATTGCTAACAATGATCATCTTGCCAATTGGTGCGTCATAGAACATTTTGTAAGTGGTGTCTTCCATGTCATCTTCCTTTTTTTAGTCTTTTTCTGCTCTCAAGCTCTTCGAATCTCGTAACTGCTCTTAAGCTCTTAAATCTTTTCGCATCCCGGTTACTCGCATCTCGTATCTGCTCTTATATCTTTTCGCATCCCGTATCTGCTCTTATATCTTTTCGTATCCCGCATCTGCTTTACCCCTTACACGAAGCGCAAACAAGTACCCTGAAATACCGCCGACAATGTTCCCCAAGGCTAAGCCTATAAACAGCCCTTCGACACCATCAATTTGGCTGCCTATCCAAGCGAATGGCAAGGTAAAGACAAACAAACGCATGAAGCTCCATTGAAAGGCTTTGAGTGGTTGATGCATGGCATTCATCCCACTGATCAGCATCATCACAATGCCTTGGAATCCATAGCTAAAGGGCACGACTAACAGGTAATGCCACAATATGCCTCGGACGGATTCTTCTTGAGAGAACAGGGCAGCCAAAGGAATGCTCAACGGCACCATCATTAAGAAAATCAAACCTTGGAACATCACAGCAAAACGCATACTCAGAAACAGTGCCTTAAAACTGCGTTGTGGGTTGTTTGCGCCAAAGTTCTGCGCCATGAAAGGCGTAAGCGCCGAAGTAAGAGACATCAACACAATGATAAGAATGGACTCGATACGTTGCGCTGCGCCATACGCCGCCACGGCTTCAGTCCCTTGTTTGGCCAGCATCATCATGATGATAGCGCCGGCAAGTGGGTTCAGAGCGTTAGACAAAGCCGCTGGGGTGCCTATTTTTAAGATCTGTCGCCAGTCACTGACGATGTTTGTCAGCTTAGGCGGCGCAAGCAGTTTTTCTCGCACCATCAATACGTAGAGTGAGCCACACAAAGCACCAAACCAACTGAAACCACTGGCAATCGCAGCGCCTTGAATCCCCAGTTCAGGAAAAGGCCCATACCCGAAGATAAGTAGCGGATCTAAAACGCCATTGATAAGGCCAGCCAGTAGCATAATCTTGGCGGGTGTTTTAGTATCGCCGCTGGCACGAATGGCGCTGTTGCCTGCCATGGGGATGACCAAAAATGGGATCGCGAGATACCACACCGACATGTATTCCGATATCAGCGGCAACAACTCTTGCTTTGCTCCTAGCAGGGTAAACATAGGTTCTAAGGCGATAATACCTAATGTAGACGCGCAGCCGACCAGAAGCAGAGCCAGCAATAAGCCATGACAGGTAAAGCGTGCTGCATTTTGTGCACTGCCTTGGCCAAGCAATCGACCGATACATGTCGATAAGCCAATACCAATCCCCATGGTGATGCAGTTGATGGCAAAGGTGACTGGAAAGGTAAAACTCACCGCGGCTAAGGCTTGGGTGCCAAGCAATGAGATGAAGAAAGTATCGACGAGGTTAAACATCAAGATCGCCACCATACCGAATATGGTCGGTATGGTCATGGTACGCAATGTACTCTCAATAGGGGCAGTTAATAGCCCGTGCTTATCTTGCATGCAAAACGCCGATAGAAACCAAAAGCGTAGGATAAACAGATGCGGGATACGAGTAAACGAAAAGCAGGGAAAGATGAGGGGTGAGAATCTGCACTTTAGCTCACAATTTTTTCGTTCCCCCCTTGGGATCTTTCACATCGCCCCCAACATATTGTTTGACCCACGCTAATCGTGGCAACTATCAAAATTTAAATGGAAATTATCAGGAGATAAGACCGATGAATATCCGTCCTCTACATGACCGAGTTATCGTTGAGCGCCAAGAAGTTGAATCTAAATCTGCTGGTGGCATCGTTCTAACTGGTTCTGCCGCAGAAAAATCGACTCGCGGTATCATTCTAGCTGTCGGCAAAGGCCGCATTCTAGAAAACGGTTCAGTGCAACCGTTGGACGTAAAAGTTGGCGATACCGTTATCTTTGCTGAAGGTTACGGCACGAAAACTGAAAAAATCGACGGCAAAGAAGTTCTGATTATGTCTGAAAACGACATCATGGCGATCGTCGAGTAATCTATTTTTCATTTAACTCTCAGTAAAAGTTATCAGAGCCAGTATTGGATGATTCATATCGTCATTCCAGAAATGAGGAACGAATTATCTGGAATCTAAACAGAGTGCGATTTGAGTAGATTCTGAATCACGTTCGTCCCTCACTGTTCAGAATGACGCGATAACGCTGAGACGCCCCGAAACAAAGAATTTGAAAGGAAATTAAGATGGCTGCTAAAGACGTTAAATTTGGTAATGACGCACGTATTAAAATGCTAGAAGGTGTAAACGTTCTGGCTGACGCAGTAAAAGTAACGCTAGGTCCTAAAGGCCGTAACGTTGTTCTAGACAAATCATTTGGCGCACCAACGATCACTAAAGATGGTGTTTCAGTTGCACGTGAAATCGAACTTGAAGACAAGTTCCAAAACATGGGCGCGCAAATGGTTAAAGAAGTGGCTTCGCAAGCGAATGACGCGGCGGGCGACGGTACGACTACAGCAACAGTTCTTGCTCAAGCAATCATCACTGAAGGCTTAAAAGCCGTTGCTGCTGGCATGAATCCAATGGATCTTAAGCGCGGTATCGACAAAGCAGTTATCGCTGCAGTTGAAGAGCTAAAAGGCCTTTCTGTTCCATGTGCAGATACAAAAGCTATCGCGCAAGTAGGTACTATCTCTGCGAACTCTGATTCGACAGTAGGTAACATCATTGCTGAAGCGATGGAAAAAGTAGGTCGTGATGGCGTAATCACGGTTGAAGAAGGTCAGGCTCTACAAGACGAGCTAGACGTAGTTGAAGGTATGCAGTTCGACCGTGGTTACCTATCTCCTTACTTCATCAACAACCAAGAAGCGGGTTCTGTTGATCTAGAAAGCCCATTCATTCTTCTTATCGACAAGAAAGTTTCGAACATCCGTGAACTTCTTCCGACTCTAGAAGCGGTTGCTAAGGCATCTCGTCCACTTCTTATCATCGCTGAAGATGTAGAAGGCGAAGCGCTTGCAACTCTAGTTGTGAACAACATGCGTGGCATCGTTAAAGTGGCTGCTGTTAAAGCGCCTGGTTTCGGTGACCGTCGTAAGTCTATGCTGCAAGACATCGCTATCCTAACGGGCGGTACGGTTATCTCTGAAGAGATCGGCCTAGACCTAGAGAAAGTAACGCTAGAAGACCTAGGTCAAGCTAAGCGTGTAACTATCACTAAAGAAAACTCAACCATCATCGATGGCGCGGGCGAAGAAACAATGATCCAAGGTCGTGTTTCTCAAATCCGTCAACAAATCGAAGATGCAACGTCTGACTACGACAAAGAGAAACTTCAAGAGCGCGTAGCTAAGCTAGCTGGCGGTGTTGCAGTAATCAAAGTAGGCGCTGCAACTGAAGTTGAGATGAAAGAGAAGAAAGACCGCGTTGAAGATGCACTTCACGCAACTCGCGCTGCCGTTGAAGAGGGTGTGGTTGCTGGTGGTGGTGTTGCACTTATCCGCGCTGCATCTAAAGTTGCTGGCCTTGAAGGCGACAACGAAGAGCAAAACGTCGGTATCCGTGTTGCACTACGTGCAATGGAAGCGCCTATCCGTCAAATCACGAAGAACGCTGGTGATGAAGAATCAGTGGTTGCTAACAACGTTCGTGCTGGCGAAGGTAACTACGGTTACAACGCGGCGACTGGCGAATACGGCGACATGATTGCAATGGGTATCCTAGATCCAACTAAGGTAACTCGCTCTGCACTTCAGTTCGCAGCGTCAGTTGCTGGTCTTATGATCACAACAGAAGCGATGATCACTGATAAGCCACAAGATTCTGGCCCTGCAATGCCTGATATGGGTGGCATGGGCGGTATGGGTGGCATGGGCGGCATGATGTAATCATCCTCCTTTCTCTATAGCAGAGAAAGTCACACATAAGCTTTAGAAAACGGAGACTTCGGTCTCCGTTTTTTTGCTCTTAAGCCTTATTTATTCGCATCCCGTATCTGTATTTCAGCTTCACCATCACCCTTTTTTCCAAAGCTCCTTGGTCAGCCTGCCTTGTGCGTAAACTGTTGTTCATCAATTTTTTGCAGCATCATGTCACGCTTAAATGGTTTTGGAAGATAATCGTTCATTCCACACTCGAAGCAACGTTTAATATCATCATCGAGCACGGATGCCGTTAAAGCGAGGATATGTGTTGCCTGAAGTTGCAGGTTTTCTTCATAGCGCCTGATTCGCTCTGTTGCCTCAAAGCCATCTACATTCGGCATCATGCAGTCCATCAAGATAAGGCCGATGTCTTGATGATGCTCTTTATATAAATCAATCGCTTCTTGTCCATCATTGGCAACCCAATATTCAATCCCTAACTTATCTAAATTGATACATACCACCTTCTGATTTACGCGGTTATCTTCAACTACGAGGACTTTTTGACGTACAGTCGCTTCTATCGGCTCAGGTTGATGTTGAGGGGGTTGTGGCTGTGACCTTTCAAGCACGGAGTTCAACATGCTACTTAAGCGGGAACCGAGCATAGGAAGAGTCACATAGCCTGAGATAAAATGACACTCACTCATAGGATCACTAAGATTATCTTTCACTATGATGATTTTCACCTCTGGTGCTAAGCGATGCAGTGTTTTGGCTTGGTTAATATCTTCCATCAAAGCGATCTCTGGGAGGTCAGTTGCCGCCAAGTTTGTTTCGATTGATTTTAGTTGTGGTGAGTAACCAAGGCGGAACAAGTCATCGAGTAAAAGTTTCGATGGCGCATCTGAATAATAGACAACGGTTTGTTTACGATTTTTATGTTCAGAATGATCTGATGGCACTACGGTTAATTGGAAATGAAAGCAACTGCCCACGTCTTTCTCTGACTCAACGTTTATCGATCCTCCCATCATTTCCACCATACGTGACGAAATACTAAGCCCTAATCCGGTCCCCGCAATATTGGAGGTGATGTTGGTATCTTCTTGGCAAAACGCTTTGAAAATGTGCTCTTGTTGGTCTGCTGCGATACCAATACCCGTATCTCGAACAGAAAACTCGACCACACACTCTGTTTCCAATGATGGAAGCCGTTTAGCGGTGAATACGATAGAGCCTTGTTCTGTAAATTTGATCGCATTTGAGGCTAAATTCATCAACACTTGGCGAATTTTATTCCCATCAACATGAATGTACTCTGGGAGCTCGCCATCAATTTCAACTTCCAACTTAATCTGCTTTTGATAAGCTTTAGAAGAAATCAGAGTCACGCTATCAAACAGCAGCTCTCTTAAGTCTGTCGTATGTGGATTAATTTCCAGTTTACCCGATTCAATTTTGGACAGATCGAGAACATCGTTGATCAACATAAGTAAGGTTTGAGAAGAGGTATAGATAGTCCCAAGGCAGTCTTTCTGTTCTGCGGATAGTTTGGTTTCTGCCAGTATTTCTGACATACCAATCACGCCATTAAGCGGTGTCCGTATCTCATGAGACATATTGGCAAGAAAGGCACTTTTTGCGCGGTTTGCTTGTCGTGCTTTCTCTTGTGAAACAATCAATTGAGTTTCAAGTTGACTGGCACGCCACACAACATAAAGCAGCACCAGTAACGTCACCCCTCCTAATGCGGCTGTCGATAAGTAGCTGTACGACTTTATCTGCGTCAGGCTTTCTGCGATCTGCTTGGGTGTTTCGGTGAAAAGTAAGTTGAGCTCATCTTCAACATGATAAATACTGCTGGTGAGTTCTCCTTTGAGGCCGCTATCAGAGCTGTACCCGACACTCTTTAACCCTCGCTGCAATCGCCAAAAGTGGCGTTTAAAATTATTAAACGAAGCTAATGCACTGATCGTTCGGGAATTCTGTCCTATTTCATCTTGGATTTTGAACAATGAATCGACAATCTTATCTAATGTTGTCTGATCAAAATCGGTAAAGAACTGATACATGAGATCTTGTGTTTCTAAAGTCAATTCTTCAAGCTGCACATTATTGGATTCATGTACGAAGCGCTCAAGTGTCAACGCTGCATTTTTTAGTTTCTCAATGAGCCCAATTTGGTCCCTCTTGCCATGTATGCTGACTAACTCAAGGGCTAATAATGTAAAGGCGGTGTGGTACTCGTCGAGATACTCGACAACTTTGGCATAATTAAAAGAAATATTGAGGTCGCTTCGTACGATTTTCCCATCGATCTCAGCCAGCTTTTCGATCAGCTGACTTCGCTTTATATTGAGTTGTTCTTGAATCTCTGGTTGCCTTGTGGAAACAAACTGCTGCTCTTGTCGTCTGACAGAGAGCATAACGCTATAAGCTTCAGAAAGACTGAGCTGGAGATTAATCATGTCCTGCTCTTTGTTCTTCAGAGCATGGCTAACATAGATATAGAGGCCTAAAAATAACACGATAGCCAAAAAACCACGCGAAATAATCGCTTTAATGGTCTGTTTATTCGTAGGTTCCTTAACCATGATATTCCCACTGTTTCATATCGTTCTGTTCCTATATTAGAATTTAGTTTATTTTCAGAATTTTACGAACATTAGTTTTTGAATACCTGAGGTCTGTTGAGCTTTTATCAATAAATTTTTTAGGATGACATCGCTTTAGATGCGGCAATAAGTGTGTGGGCTATAAGCTTGTGAAACATGTTGATTTTCTCGCCTAGATTTTTGTTTGGAATAATAAGCGTTAGAGCGGAGGTTTCGGTCTCTGTTTTTTTTGCTTTTCGCATCTCGTTCACTCGAATCCCGCATCTGCTCTTAACCATTGCTCTTTATGATTTAGCGGCTTATATTCAACAGTACAGTTATTACATTGATTTAACATGGGTAGCTGTTGAATAAAGGACAATAAATGCTTGATTAAAAATGGATTAATCAAGTGAACAATAAGTCAGTGGAGACTCCCCAATGAAAAAACTACTTTCAGTACTTGCTGTGTCTGCAGCAGTAATGGCACCGGCGGCATTTGCTTCTTCGCCTGTTATGTTTTCAACGATCAATGGCTTCAACGCACCTGACTCAGATGCTGTTGGCGGTGTGCGCTTGGCTTTACTTCACGGACAAGTGAACGACCTTAAAGGTCTTGATCTTGCTGTTGTTGGTATGTCTGAGACGCAAACGACCACAGGTGTGAACCTGGGTATTTTGGGTGCATCAAAAGTGAACCAAGAAATGACCGGTGCATCTCTAGGTTTCTTCAACTGGAACACGGGTAAAACAACGGGTGTTAACCTTGGTGCTGTGAACATTACTAATGATGTGAAAGGCGCGAACGTGAGTTTCGTCAACTACTCAGAAGGTAACACTATGGTTGATGTTGGCGCTGCGAACCTTTCAGAAGTGTCTACGGTTCAGGTTGGTATCTTCAACAAAACCAACAAAATCGAAGGCGTACAAGTTGGTCTGATCAACTGTGCTGACAACGGTTTCTTCCCGTGCTTCCCGATTGTAAACTTTGCTAAGTAAGGCTTAGTGTTACTATAGTGATTCATAACGCCTAAGTGCATCTGACTTAGGCGTTATTGCAACTCAACATTTTCTTATAGATATCCAAACGCCCCTCCAAAATAGATAAGCATATTGTTTTATATTTTCTATTGCAGTATTTTTACTTATGAGTACAATGTGCGATAAATTCCTAATGATGATTTATATGCTTTGATTAACCACCATACCGTCGATTTTAAAAAGGCTTTCTTAGGCCTGACCGCCAGTTTTTTAGTAGTTTTGAGCTTGTTGCTCGTTGATTCAGCGGAAGAATCAGATAAACAGTATGGAATGGAAAACCAAGGCGTAACACGCTCTTTAGCGGAGCTCACACAGATCATAAATGCGCTTGAGTACAACATCACTGCGCTTTATCCACTGCATGGGGATACCTACGTATTCTCGCATGACAAAAAGATCGAGGGTGGGACGTGTTACTTCACCAGTGAGGAGCAACATGCCCCTCGTTTTGATTTTATGTTCTCTGGCCCTCGCGAGATGTGCAACCCGGAATCGGACCTTTATACCGAAGCGGGCAAGCGCCTGTTCATCGCGCCGACCATGGCTTATTTTGCCAATACCATTGATACCATCTCTGCGATTTATTTCATTTCAAAAGAGAAATTCATTATCTCTTCGCCTTCTGATTTTGCCAGTTACATTAAGGGCGACACCTTTGATTCGGTTGTGAATAGCAGGCCTTATTGGGTGAACACGATTCGCTTTGGCTTAGCTCAAGGGCAAGACCAAGTGGTGTATACCGGCCAATATGATGACTACCTGACAGGTCAGAAAGTGGTGACCTTAACCAAAGGAATCTACGTTAATGGTGAGTTTAAAGGGGTGTTGGGTGTCGATGGTTATGTCTCGAACCTAGTATCGAACCCTACCCATGGCTATAAAGTCACCAGTACTCGAGGCGCAAACAAATACGGGTTTATGGATTTTACGTATTCCAAGCCTCTGTATGTTGATGACATTAACACCCAGCTATATCTGAGTATTGAAGAAGATAAGAGCGAGCACTTTCTGCATGTATTGGAGATGGAGAAGATTCAGCTTTCGATACTGTTGGTTTTGTATCTGCTCTCGGTTTTATGGCTATGGCGCTTCTATACAAGACAAGAGCACCAGCGTTTAAATGAGCTAGCAATGCGCGACCCATTAACGGGCTTGCTGAATCGACGTGGTTTTGAGGCTCGATTACTGGCGCAAGATGAAGAGCCGATTATTGGTGTTGGCGTGTTTGATATCGATGATTTCAAAGTCGTTAATGATCAGCATGGCCATAAAGTGGGGGACGAGGTGATTTGCCATGTTGCTCGGTTGATGCTGAACAGCGTTAGACAGCAAGATATCGTGGCTCGATTTGGTGGCGAAGAGTTTGTTGTCGCGATTACGGGTGAATCGTCTGAGTTGCTTTCATCGATCTTTGAGCGAATTCAAAACGACATTAGCCTACAGAGTTATCGATGCCCTACGGGTGACAAGATTAGTATCTCAGTGTCTGGTGGCGCGACGCTTTACTCTTTGTATAAGTTCGACAGCGTAGGGCACTTGTGGGAAAACCAGAGTATTCGTTCGTCTGATGAGCAGCTCTATAAGGCAAAGGCTGCGGGTAAGAATCAGGTGTGTATTCAGGTGTATTAAGTTCTCCCAAAATAATGCGAAGCCTAGTCGTTTGACTAGGCTTCTTTGTATCATTGGCATTACCACTAAGGCTATCAAGTGCTGCGCTATTTCTTCACGCGACCTTTTCGCATCCACTTTTGGTGAACGCCACGACGTAAGCTTTGGAAGCTGTTTTCCACTTTATCGACACCAAGCAGAATCACTAGCGCCATTAGCGTGATAATGACCGATTGGGAAAGATGCCCTAGTGCGATCATCATACCTAATGCTGCGAGTACCCAGATAATTGCGGCTGAAGTCACGCCATGAATCTTGCCATCCAGTGTCATCATTACACCAGCCCCAAGAAATCCAACACCCGTAATTATCTGACCAAGCACACGAGCTTGATCGAGTGTGTTAGGGGAAAGGCTAATCGCCATCGTAAGGAAGAAATAGGTACCACTGATGATCAGAATCGACGTTCGGATTCCGACGGGTTTACCGCGTGTTTGCCTTTCGATTCCGATTAAAGAACCACACAGCATGCATGCAGCGAGGCCTGCCCAGCTAAAGGGGGCAAGGTTGAGAGTTTGTTCTATAAATTGTGACATATCACCCCTCCTAAAAATTTAGAATAGAGCCGAGTATGCTAATAATAGACCGGACGATCGAACAAAAACTTTTTGTCTTAACGATTGATAAAGATTACTTAAAACCTAGCAGCCGCTTGTTGTTAAGGTGAAGGCTGGTGTCGTGGTCTCTGTCGCTTCTTGGTACTCAATACGATAAGAAGCGACCATTGCTCTAGATAGAGTTATTCAATATGTAGGTCGAGTAGTGTCTTACTAGTGCGGCCGCCAATTTCACGAGTTAACTTAGGTACGAGGTAGCCAGAAACCTCAGAGATTAATCCCTTAAAGTGACGCTTGGCTTCTTCATCTGAAATATAGAAATGAGCGGCGCCCTGAACCTTATCAAGTACATGCATATAGTAAGGTAAAACACCGGCGTCGAATAGCTTTTCGCTTAATTCTTTCAATGAGTTAGCGTTGTTATTTACACCTTTTAGCATCACGCCTTGATTGAGCAGAGTAGCCCCAGTTTGCTTTAGCTTATGAAAGGCTTGCTTGAGTTCTAAGTTAATCTCGTTGGCATGATTAATATGGCTCACCATCACCACATTGAGGCGAGTTTGAGCTAACAATTGGCACAGTTCATCCGTTACTCGAGCGGGAATCACAACCGGTAATCGGCTATGAATTCGAACTGTTTTCACATGTGGAATTTGTGCGATAGCATGAATTAGCCACTCTAGTTCGCTGTCTTTTGCCATCAGTGGATCGCCACCCGACAAGATAACTTCGTTGATCTCTGGGTGAGCAGCCACATAGTCGAGACTGGTTTGCCAAACCGACTTCGAGCCCTTGTTATCTTGGTAAGGGAAGTGACGACGGAAGCAGTAGCGGCAGTTAATCGCACAACCGCCTTTCACAATCATCAGTGCACGGTTCTTGTATTTGTGCAGTAGCCCAGGAATGGCGTTGTCTTGCTCTTCCAGTGGATCAGCGGAATAGCCTTGGTGTACCTCAAACTCTTCGCTTAGCGGTAAAATTTGTCGTAGCAATGGATCGTGTGGGTTGCCTTTTTCCATTCGTTCGACAAAGCTAAGAGGTACCCGAAGTGCAAATAACTCACGAGCAGCGAAGCCTGCTTGCCACGGTGTTGGGTCTATTTCCAATGCCTCAAGCAGTTTTGTCGGGTCAGAGATCGCATTCGATAGTTGTTTGAGCCAGTTTTGCTCAACAGATTCGACTTTTCGGGTTATGATATGCGGCATTGAAATTAACTCAAAGATGTGGAAGAGAAAATCATGGCGTCAGTAAGCACCAATGAATTCAAAGGCGGTTTAAAATTCATGATGGATAACGAGCCTTGCTCAATTATCGAAAATGAATACGTTAAGCCAGGTAAAGGCCAAGCGTTTAACCGTGTTAAACTTCGTAAACTGCTGTCAGGCAAAGTGTTAGAGAAAACATTTAAGTCAGGCGATACAGTAGAACTAGCGGACGTTGTAGACGTTGAACTAGGCTACCTATACAGCGATGGCGAATTCTACCACTTCATGAACAACGAAACATTCGAGCAAATCGCTGCTGATGCAAAAGCAGTAGGCGAGACTTCTAAATGGTTAGTTGAAAACGACGTATGTACTCTAACGTTGTGGAATGATAACCCTATCACAGTAACTCCACCAAACTTTGTTGAGATCGCAGTAACAGAAACCGATCCTGGCCTTAAAGGCGACACACAAGGTACTGGCGGTAAGCCTGCAACTCTAGCAACTGGCGCGGTAGTTCGCGTACCTCTATTCATCGCAATCGGTGAAGTTGTTAAAGTTGATACTCGTACTGGCGAATACGTTGGTCGTGTGAAGTAATTGACTTCAAGTATCTGAAAAAGGTCGCTTAGGCGGCCTTTTTTTGTATCCCAAGATCAGATTCGCGTAAACGAGATGCGGGATGCGAGATACGAAGAGCTGGAAGAGCAGATATGTGTGAACGAGATGCGAGATACGAAAAGCAGGAAGATCAGAGCCGAGTCAGAGAGATAAGATATTCAACAAATAACAAAAAAGCAGAGCTGGATAACCTAGCTCTGCTTTCGTTTTTCTGCTCTTAAGCTCTTCGATACTCGATTACTCGAATCCCGTATCTGCTTTTAGATCATAAAGATGAAAATAACAGACAGTGCGCTGATTAGGCCTGCAACGAAGTAGCAGCCCACTTTACCTGCAACGCCGACGTGGAACTTAAGGTCGTGCATGCCGTGGTGAAGACGGTGCATTGCGTGCCACATTGGCAGTGCTAGCGTACCGATGATGAATAGCGCACCGATAATGCTGGTGGCGAATTCAGAAACACGCTCGTAGCTCATTGCATCCGCATCGATAATGCCCATTGGCACTAAGATACCCAGCACTAAAATCGTGATTGGTGTGATCATCGCGAACCAAGTACCGCCAGCGCCGAATAGGCCCCACCAGATTGGTTCATCAGAGCGTTTAGGGCTTTGGTTAACAGACTTAAGGTGGTTAACAGGTTTTACTTTGTAATTTGTGTTCATAACGAAAGCTCCTTACACCACAACAAGAACGATTAAAGAAATAAAAGCCACCGCTGCCCACTGGGTCAGTACGATGATTTTTTTATCAACCAATTTGCCTTTAAGACGGATTGGCATTACTTGAGGCATCATGCTGAAGAAGGTTTGAGCGTGCAGCAAGCTGCCTAGCAGTGCCACGATGTTGATACCAACGACGATAGGGTTCGCCATAAAACTCAACCAACCCACCCACGCTTCAGGGCCTTTCACTAGTGCACCCAAACCGAAGGTTAGGAACAGAGTGAATAGAATCAAAGGCAGTACAGTCGCTTCACGTAGCATGTAGAAGCGGTAGAACGGATGGTTGCTCCACCACGTTCTCTTCATCTCACGAACATAAGGCTTACGATTGCTCATATTATGCCTCCTCTGCTGTTTTTACTTGCGATCCGTCTGGCTTGAACATCGAGATAACGAAGTCCATTGAAGACTCAACTTTACCTTGGTTTACTGCAGCCGCTGGGTCTACTTTCTTCGGACATACGTCAGAACAGTAACCTACAAACGTACAGCCCCAAGCGCCATTGTCGCCATTGATAAGCTTCATACGTTCAGCTTTACCATTGTCACGGCTATCTAGGTTGTAGCGGTGAGCAAGAGCAAGTGCCGCAGGGCCGATGAACTCAGGGTTTAGACCAAACTGAGGACATGCTGCGTAACACAAACCACAGTTGATGCAGCCAGCGAACTGCTTGTATTTCGCCATTTGCTCTGGAGTTTGGATGTTCGTGCCGTCTTCTGGCTTACGGTCGTTACCAATGATGTAAGGCTTGATTGCTTCAAGGCGCTCGATGAACGGCGTCATGTCGACAATCAAATCTTTTTCGATTGGGAAGTTAGCCAAAGGCTCAATTTTGAAGCCGTTTGGATAATCACGTAAGAAGCTCTTACACGCCAGTTTTGGCACGCCATCAACCATGATGCCGCAAGAACCACAAATCGCCATACGACAAGACCAACGGTAAGACAGGTCTTTATCTAGGTTGTCTTTGATGTAACCGATCGCATCAAGTACTGACATGGTTTCATCAAACGGAACTTCAAAGGTTTGAAAGTGAGGTTCTGCATCGTGCTCAGGGTCATAACGCAGGATTTCAATTTTTTGGATTCGATTCGCTGACATTATGCTTGCTCCTCTTCGCTCTTCTTCGCATTCTCTTCTGCTGCTTTTTCAGCGGCAGCGGCTTTCTCTGCAGCTTCACCGTACAGACGAGCTTTAGGTTGAGATTTAGTAATCTTAACGCCGCTGTAGTCGATGGTTGGTGCTGCATCTTCGTTGTAGAAAGATAGAGAGTGTTTCAGGAAGTTTACGTCATCACGTTCTGTGCAGTTGTCGTCTAGACGTTGGTGTGCACCGCGAGACTCTTTACGAAGGATCGCTGAGTGAACCATCGCTTCTGCAACTTCAAGACCGTAACCCACTTCGATAGCGTAAAGTAGGTCAGTGTTGAATACTTTGCCTTTGTCTTTAATGCTGATCTTCTTGTAGCGAGCTTTCAGTTCAGTGAGTTTGTCGATGGTCTTTTGCATCAAGTCTTCTTGACGGTAGATACCACAACCCGCTTCCATGGTGTGACCCATTTCAGTACGGATATCAGCCCAGTTCTCGTCGCCTTCTTGAGCCAAGATGCCTGCGATGCGCTCTTCAACCGCTTTCACTTGCTTAGCGATAGACTCTTCGTTCCAGCCTTTGAATTCAGCAGCGCGTTTCACTGCTTCTTCACCAGCAACGCGGCCAAATACTACGAACTCAGCCAGTGAGTTAGAACCTAGGCGGTTTGCACCGTGTAGGCCAACTGAAGCACATTCACCAACGGCGAATAGGCCTTTAATACGAGTTTCACAGGTACCGTTAGTCTCAATACCACCCATGGTGTAGTGAACGGTTGGACGAATTGGGATTGGCTCTTTTGCTGGGTCTACGTTTACGTACGCTTTTGCTAGCTCACAGATGAACGGTAGACGCTCTTGCAGGTACTCTTCACCAAGGTGGCGAAGGTCAAGGTGCACGACATCACCAAGTGGGTGCTTGATGGTGTTGCCTTTCTGCTGCTCGTGCCAGAATGCTTGAGAAACTTTGTCACGTGGACCCAGTTCCATGTATTTGTTTTTCGGCTCGCCCACTGGAGTTTCAGGGCCCATGCCGTAATCTTGCAGGTAACGGTAGCCGTTCTTGTTGACGATGATACCGCCTTCACCACGACAACCTTCGGTCATCAAGATGCCAGTGCCCGGTAGGCCTGTTGGGTGGTATTGAACGAACTCCATATCACGCAGTGGTACACCGTGGCGATAAGCCATTGCCATACCGTCGCCAGTTACGATGCCGCCGTTGGTATTACAGTGGTAAACACGACCTGCGCCGCCGGTTGCTAGAACAACAGATTTTGCTTTGATGGTAACAAGCTCACCTTCAGACATGTGAATCGCGATTAGGCCTTGTACTTCGCCATCTTCAACGAGCAAATCCACCACAAAGTACTCATCAAATCGTTTGATTGTGTCGTACTTCATCGAAGTCTGGAACAGAGTATGAAGCATGTGGAAGCCGGTTTTATCCGCTGCGAACCACGTTCTCTCTACCTTCATACCGCCGAATCGGCGTACGTTTACTTCACCGTTTTCTTTACGACTCCATGGGCAGCCCCATTGTTCCATTTGGATCATTTCGCGAGTCGAGTTTTCAACAAAGTATTCAACAACATCCTGTTCACATAGCCAGTCGCCACCGCCAACAGTATCGTTGAAGTGGTTATCTAGGCTATCTTCGTCTTTAATTACCGCTGCTGAACCGCCTTCTGCCGCTACCGTGTGCGAACGCATTGGGTAAACTTTAGAAATCAGTGCTACTTCCAGTTCAGGATTAGCTTCAGCCGCAGCAATAGCTGTACGAAGACCAGCGCCGCCTGCGCCGATGACTGCGATATCTGTGGTAATTGTCTTCACAGTTATTCTCCAGTGTGATGCGGAGTATTCCGCTTGTTATTATAAAAAGCATTTAGAGAGTACTTAAACGGCATCAACCGTTTATCACCCCTAAGCCTTAAGTGGTAGGTTCAGTGTAAGAGAGGAAGGTATTCGAAAAGTTGATGCATTTGGGTTTTTAGGTCGGTAGTGCATATGGAGGCATAGAAATTATAGGTTATGTGACTGCAATCACGGCAATGAATTGTTGATAACGATTAACCCACAAGACTTGTGTTAACGGCTTGTTGAGTATGATTTTTGTTATCAATGTGGATGTGAAAGCTGTATTGATAATTGTATTGTAGAACGTAATTTTCTGGCTTCATTAAAGCAACATTTTGCTTCCATCTATAGAAAGATAGAAGCTTACAAAAGAGGCGAAAGGTGGTAATTTCCGTCGCCTAGAATTCAGTAATATGGAACTTAATAATGCACTCAACATGGCAACCAGCCGCAACCATTAAGCAGTTAAAGCAACGTGCTGATATCCTTAATCAAATCCGTCAGTTCTTTGCTGAGCGAAACGTGATGGAAGTGGATACGCCTGCGATGAGCCACGCCACGGTGACGGACGTGCATTTGCATACTTTCAAAACTGAATTCGTAGGGCCGGGTTATGCGCACGGTCAGCCTCTATTCTTTATGACTAGCCCTGAGTTTCATATGAAACGTCTATTAGCGGCCGGCAGTGGCTGTATTTATCAAATTTGTAAGTCTTTCCGGAATGAAGAAAATGGCCGTTACCACAACCCTGAGTTCACCATGTTGGAGTGGTATCGCGTTGGCTTTGATCACCATGACCTGATGGATGAAATGGATTTGCTGTTACAGCAGGTACTTAAATCGGGCTCAGCAGAGCGAATGACTTACCAACAAGCCTTTATTGACGTGTTAGGTGTGTGTCCCCTGGAAGATTCGATGGCTACGCTAAAGCAAGCCGCAGCAAAACTTGGGCTCAGCGATATAGCTGACCCTGAAGAAGATCGTGATACCTTGCTGCAGTTGCTGTTTAGTATTGGGGTTGAAGCCAAAATAGGCCAACAAGTCCCTGCGTTTGTTTATGACTTTCCGGCTTCACAAGCGGCATTGGCTAAGATTAATCCTGAGGATTCGCGAGTGGCGGATCGCTTTGAGGTGTATTTCAAAGGCATCGAGTTAGCAAACGGCTTCCATGAATTAGATAAGCCACAAGAGCAGCTCAAGCGCTTTGAAGATGACAATGCCAAACGTATTGAGATGGGCTTATCGCCTCAACCGATTGACCATCACTTGATTGAGGCATTAAAAGCGGGCTTACCAGACTGTGCGGGTGTTGCTTTAGGTATTGATCGTCTGATCATGCTGGCGTTAGGTTATGACCACATCGATGACGTGACGGCTTTTCCTTTCCCACGTTCTTAACTTTTTGCTTTTGTTTTTACTGAGAGTGAATAGTCATTAGCTATTCACTCTCAGTTTCCAATCAGCTGCCAATTAACTTCACTAGCTAGCTGACTAGAATACCAGTACCTACTACGGCAACAATGGCACCGATCCAAGCGTAGGCATTTGGTCTCTGTTTGGTGTACAGCCAAAGTATTGGTAACAACATGATAGGTGTGGTTGAAGACAACAGAGCAACCATGCCGACATTTCCTTCTTGCAGTGCATACAAGATCAGCGTCATTCCCACCGCCATCGCTAAAAATCCGTTCACTGCGGTAATCGCAAATATTTGACCATTCATCGGGTTGATTGCGCGTGAGAGCTTAGCGCCAGTTAGACGAAATGCGGAGTGAGCAACAAAAGCGGTAATCATACGAATCGCTGAAGCGGCAACAGGGTCTATGCTGGTTTGCATCACGGGTTTTGCAATAATACCGCCCAAGGCTTGGCAAATAGCGGCAGTGATTCCGAGAGCTACACCAATCCACACGGTGCCCTTGATGGTTTCGAGTTGGTTGTTGGCTTGTCCTCGACGACCAAAGAATATCGCGGTTAAAACGCCGCTAAACACCAAAGCCGAGCCAATCAGCTCCACCGAAGTCATGCTTTCGCTAAATAGGAAGTAACCAAGAATTGCCGAGAACACGGCGTGACAAGAGAACAGCAAACCTGCTTGGCGCGGTCCCATTCTGTTCAAACAAGCAAATAGGGCGGTATCACCAATGAAGATGCCAATTAGCCCAGACAGCATCATCGGCGTGACGAGGTCTGCTTCGACCGTTGACCAGCCACCAGTAAACCAAGCCATGCTCGATAAGATGATAGCAGTGCAACCCATGCGCCAACGGCTATAGGCGAAAGAACCTAAGTGTTGAGCAGGCTTTACTGACATCAGGCTCGCGATAGCCCAAAGAAAAGCGGCAGCAAGAGCCAACCATTCGAATCCCATTGAAGTGTACGTCCGTGTCAAAATGTAGAAGTGGGGGATTCAATATGCACTAAACCTTCCAGATAGCAAAGACGTGATTACTATCTGGAAGGGCATTAGTAGGGATTAACGTGCTAGGTGATGATAAACAGGGCGAGGTAAACCATCAGCAAGCCCACAATACCTAAGATGATGCCCATCTTCGCCATGTCTTTGCTTTCGATAAGCCCGGTCGAGTAGGCCAGTGAGTTTGGTGGTGTCGATACGGGCAGAATCATGCCAAGTGACGCAGAGAAGGCGACCACAACCAGCAAGCCTTGCAGACCACCAATCGCAACTAGGCTTTCCATGGAAGCACCAATTGCAGCGGCTATCGGCATCAGCAAGTTGGCCGTCGCAGTGTTTGACATGAAGTTCGCCATTAACCAACACACGATAGACAATGTCAGTACCACAGCTGCAGGTGACAGCGATTCATAGTCAATTGCGTGTGCGAGTGCAGCGGCTAAGCCTGTTTTATCTAAGCCAATACCAATCGCAATACCACCTGCGACCAGCCACAACACATCCCAGTTAATCAGCTTGAGTTCTTCTTTGCCCATGATGCCAGTGAGCGTAAACACAGCCAGTGGAATGATAGACACGACATAGGTGTTCATGCCGTGCAGTTTGGTGGTCATCCACAATAAGATTGTCGCAGCGAAGGTGATGTAAACCACAATCGCTCGCCAGCTCTTTCTAAATTGTCCATCAAGCTTGAGCACCATGTTTCTTTCTTTAGAAGGGAAGAGTTTTTGTAGAAGAAACCAAGCGATGGTGAGTTGGATGATCACAAAGGGTAAGCCCATCATCATCCAGCTGAGGAAGTCGATGGTATTTTCACCCGTTAGGTATTGCAGCGCGATGGCATTGGGCGGTGTACCGATTGGGGTTGCGATACCGCCAGTATTGGCAGCAATTGGAATACACAACACGAGCGCTTTGATACCCATATCGCCTTTTGGTGCAGATGCCACGATAGGGCCGAGCAGCGCAAGCATCATTACCGTCGTTGCGGTATTTGACATGAACATTGAGAACACGGCGGTGATCAGCATTAAGCCGAGCATAATGAAGCGCGGCTCTGTACCAAATGGTTTGAGAAGCACTCGAGCTAGGTTGTTATCGAGTTCATACTTGGATGCGGATATCGCAAGAGCAAAACCACCCATGAAAAGGATGATGATCGGTGACGAAAATGCACCGAAGATGTCGGTATATTTGATTAACTCACCGAGATCGTGCCCCGCTGGTGGATTTCTAAATAGGTGTAAACCTTTGTCAGATATCATCACCAGTTCAAGCGCAATGATCAAAATGGAAGTGGCGAATACCGGTACAGGTTCAAGCACCCACAGCAGGGCTGCTAATAAGAATATCGCCAACAGGCGGTGTTGAATCAGCGTGAGATCATCGATTGGTATTGAATCTATCGGCATGAATAACACGCCTAAGGGAATCGCAAAACAAATCAACAGCTTGACCAGAACGCCAACATTGAGTTTAGGCATGTACAAAGACCCTATAAATAAAATATCTTCAAATAGAGTAAGTTATCTGGATTTCTGGTACTTGGAGACGGGTTGGAAAATCAAAAAGTTGTTTAAGGTTTCGACAGTTGTTTTGTTTTTGGTCAATCTTTTATCTGGGCAATTAGAGACAAGAGTGAGAAGCAGCAGGTGGCTGGGCAGGGTTTGAAAGATTGAGTTGTTAGAGCTTGAGTAGCAAATGAATCGGTAGAGTTAAGAAAAAGGCGCGTTCTTCTCTGAAATAGAAAAAGTAACGCGCCTTGAAAGCTTAAATGAGTTAACTCAAATTGTTAAGCTTGGTCAGTGTTCTCAGCAGAATCGGTAACAACATCGTCATTTGCTTGCGCTTCTTTGCCAGCAATGTGCGCGAAAGGTGTACCAAGAACCGTTTTCTCGCCATTTTGCATAGTGTCGTCAAACTTGATCGCATCTTTAGCGAACAGGTTGATAACGGTTGAACCAAGCTTAAAGCGGCCCATCTCTTCGCCTTTCTTCAAGATGATCGCTTTGTCACCTTGTGCAGGGTAATCCCATTTGTAAACCGAGTTACCACGAGGTGGGGTGATGGTACCTGCCCATACTTGCTCGATGCTACCTACGATCGTTGCGCCAACCAGCACTTGTGCCATTGGGCCAAATTCCGTATCGAAGATACAAACGACACGCTCATTACGTGCGAATAGGTTTGGAACGTTTTCTGCCGTTAACGGGTTAACTGAGAAAAGGTCACCTGGAACGTAGATCATCTGGCGCAGTGTGCCGTCGCATGGCATGTGCACGCGGTGGTAATCACTTGGAGACAGGTAAAGCGTTGCGAATTCACCGTCTTTAAATTCATCCGCTAGCGCAGCATCACCACCCAATAGCTCGCGAGCTGAGTAGTTATGGCCTTTCGCTTGAATCAGTTGACCGTCAGTAATTGGGCCAAATTGGCTCACACGTGCATCTGCAGGGTGAACAATAACAGACTCACCTTCAGCGATAGGACGCATGCCTTCTTTCAATTCACGCACGAAGAATTCATTGAATGTTTTAAAGTGTTTTGGATCGCTATGCAGAGCTTCATCCATGTTCACTTTGTATTGCTTGATGAACCAGTTGATGATCGCTGTCGTTAAGCCGCCCGCTTTAGCAGACGCAAGTTTGCCGACTAGGCGAGTTAATCCATGTTGTGGAATCCAGTACTGCAATCCAACTTTAATCTTATCCATTGTATTAATTTTCCAATGCTAATTGTTTTTCAATTAAATCTGTCGATGACGGTTTAGGGCGCGAGATGTTACTTAAATTCGCGCCAATTGTCAGTAAATGCACACATTTGTTCACAAAAACGCGATTAGAGATCGGCTTTTTTGTTGCGTGAATACTGACGGTTATCTTTGTTACTCGCCATGCTTTCAATGATGCGGTGGTAGTTGTCGAAACGTAATCGACTGATCTTTCCGTTTTCTACCGCTTCGCGCAGGATGCAGCCTGGGTCATCAATGTGTTTACAGTCACGGAACTTACAACCGCCAAGGTAAGGCTTGAACTCGATAAAGGCTTCAGTGATTTCGTCGGCCTCTAGGTGCCATAGGCCGAATTCACGCACTCCTGGTGAATCAATCAGATCACCACCAGAAGGGAAGTGGTATAAACGAGCTGCCGTGGTTGTGTGCTGACCAAGACCTGAGTTCTCAGAGACTTCGCCTTCTTCAATGTCTAGCGTAGGCATTAATGCATTCACTAGGCTTGATTTACCCACACCCGATTGACCAACAAAGATGTTGATACGGTCTTTGAGCTCAGCTTCCAGCTCTTTGATGCCGTAGCCAGACTCTTTACTCACGAACATCACTTTATAGCCGATCTTCTCGTACTCTTTAAGTGTTTCACGGTATTCAGCAATCTGCTCATCAGTCAGTAGATCGACCTTGTTCAGTACAACAAGCGGCGCGATGTTTACCGTTTCTGAAGCAATTAGGTAACGGTCGATAATATTAAGTGATAGCTCTGGTAGCACAGCCGATACGATAACCATTTGGTCGACGTTCGCAGCTACTGGCTTTAGGCCATCGTAGTAATCAGGGCGAGTCAGCATTGAAGTTCTCGGCTCAACCGCTTCCACAACGCCAGAAATACCGGCCATTGATTCTAAGCCTGCGCGCCAAGTCACTCGGTCACCAGAAACTAAAGTCTCGATACTACGGCGTAAGTTACAACGATGAACTTCGTTAGTTTCAAGATCTTCGATATCAGCATGTTGGCCAAAGCGCGTAATCACGAGTCCGCTTTTGGTTCCGCCAAGCATGTTCTCATCCCATTGGATAGAATCTTCTTTCTTGAGTCGCTTGTTCTGGTTGCTACGTACACGACGTACTTGACCTTTGGTTAACTTCTTTTTTTTAGCCACAATTTTTCACTTAACACATCTAACTTGATGATTGGGGACTCAAACAGGATGTTGCTGGTACCACGTGATTTCGATGGTCCTAAAGCTAGTTTGAGTATAGTTATTTGGGTATAGTACCTCTTTTACACATAAACAAATAGGCGACGCCTTATGTCCTTTAGCGATCAGAACCTTATTTGGGTTGATCTAGAGATGACAGGACTTGATCCTGAAACTCATAAAATCATTGAAATTGCTACTATCGTTACTGATAGTGAGCTTAACATCCTGGCTGAAGGACCTGTTTTGGCTATTCACCAACCTCAGAGTGAATTGGACAAGATGGACGAGTGGTGTACAACGACTCACACTGGCAGCGGCCTCGTGAAGCGAATTCAAGAAAGCACGGTTTCAGAGCAAGATGCCATCCAACAAACCATTGAGTTTCTTGAAAAATGGGTACCAAAAGGTAAGTCACCAATTTGTGGCAACAGCATTGGTCAAGACCGTCGTTTCCTATACAAGCACATGCCAGAGTTAGAAGAGTACTTCCACTACCGCTATGTTGACGTAAGCACTCTGAAAGAGCTGACTCGTCGTTGGAAACCTGAAGTGTTAGATGGTTTTTCTAAGTCGGGAAGTCACCTTGCGTTAGACGATATTCGAGAGTCGATCGCCGAGCTGCAGTACTACCGAAAAACGATTATTAACATCTAGTCGAATAAAATGATCACGTTTATCTAACTTTTCAGGGACATAAGAGCCGTTTTTTTTGTAAATCTGTGTGCTTTTACAGCAGTTGAGTAAAAAGTTTCGTAATTTTGCATTAAGGACTTGCATCACAAAAAAATGCTCTTATAATTCGCAGCCCTGAACGGAGAAAGACGTTTTCAGATTGCGATACTAGCTCAGTTGGTAGAGCGCAACCTTGCCAAGGTTGAGGTCATCGGTTCGAACCCGATGTATCGCTCCAATTTGTAGGTTACGGCGAAAGCGGTAATCGAAAGGTGAAAGACCTTTTATAATGCGATACTAGCTCAGTTGGTAGAGCGCAACCTTGCCAAGGTTGAGGTCATCG